>NZ_JAUBUJ010000060.1:29663-51179 GCF_036705405.1 Microcoleus sp. B13-B6 | reverse complement strand
GTTGCCCGATAGATAGGGGGTAGGCACGGGGAGTAGGGGTAGCACTACCCCTACAAATTTATCGGAATCATTTAGGAGCGCTCTAGCTGTTCGCAATTAAAATTAAGAGAGAGTATTTATGCAAATTGTGCTGGCTACCTTAGACGATGGCTTAGTTAGAGCCTGGGAAAGCACTTGCGGCAGTATGGAAAATGTCAAGATACATCACGGTTCAATATTTGATGTGAAATGTGATGCTATTGTTAGTCCGGGGAATAGTTTTGGTTTCATGGACGACGGCTTAGAGTTAGAAATTTCGGAATATTTTGGAGGGCAGGTTCTTGAACGCTTGCAAAAACTAATTCAGGCTCGACATCACGGCGAACTCTTAGTAGGAATGGCAGAAATTGTAGACACCGATCATGCTGAAATTCCATATTTAATAGCTGCCCCAATTATGCGCGTTCCCACAGTTTTAAGAGAAACAGTAAATGTTTATCTAGCAACCCGCGCTATTTTGACTCTCGTAAAATTTGGCTCAGTCCCAGATGGAACACCAGTGAAACATATCATTGAAACTATCGCTATTCCCGGCATGGGTACGGGAATGGGTAAAGTGCCGCCAGATATCTGCGCCAATCAAATGAAAGTTGCGCTCGAAGATATCCTCTTATCTCAGTACGAATTTCCTCAATCTTTACTGCACGCTCAAAGGCGTCACCACTTGTTATATACGGACGATAGCGAAGATTTGCAGTTGGAAGATTGAAACTCTTAAATTTGCCAGTTTTATTGTGTTGAGAAACCAAGTTTATTGGTGTGTGTTTTTTTAGGTAGAGAGACTTATCACAAATTTAAGTGCGCTAAACCGTACCTGCAAGTTGGCGGTATCCTACACACTAGAGCAACTTTGGTAGATATAATGTAATAGAACTGAGGTCATTCCAACTAGGTAAGCGCGGATACAAAAGTTGATAAAGCTGGAACAATAATTGCCTAGTTCTTATTAAATGCCAGAATTCCTTCTGGCGCTACAGGTACAAAGTCTGTATAAAAGACCACAATTCCTTCTGGCGCTACACATACAAAGTCTGCGTCCGGGGACTGTTAGTTTTTTTCAAAATGTTTGCTACCACAGGAGAAGATTGATATGACAGATCCAAAAGTAACCGAGGAACCAGTTTTAGAGGCAACTCTCGAAACGACGGAGCTCGTCAAACAAGAGATGCCCGACGCGACTGATGAGGCGATCGCAGAAACTGCGGCGCTGTTTGAAGCAATTAAAAAACGCGCCACCGCCGAAGTGCAAGCAGCGGGCGAACTCACCCGCGAAGCTTATTTAAAAGCTGTCAATAAGGCCTCCGGGGCGATCGAAGAAAATAAGGATCTCGCCCACGAGAGATTCACAGAAGCAGTCAAGCTGATTAAAAAAGAAACTGAGAAAAATTGGCTGGTGGTAGATGCGATTAAAACGCGGGCGCAAGCGCAGGTGCAAGATGCTGGCGAAGTCAGTCGCGAAGCTTATTTGAAAGCAGTGCGACAAGCGCGAGAAGCGGTGGAACAAAATAAATTGATCGAACGCGATCGCATCGAACAAGCTGTTGACCACATTCACACGGAAGCTGAAAAGAATTGGCACCTTATTGTGAAGCAAATTGAGTCGATCGGCACTCGCTTGACGGATGCGGCTAAGTCTGCATGGAACGCGCTGACGGCGTTTTTTGACAAGAAGGATTAAACTCAGATATGACACCATTTTAAAGCACAGGCAAGATGCCTGTTCCACAAAGATTGAATTTTCTTGTGGCACAGGCATCTTGCCTGTTCATAAAAGGTTTTGACACTAAGCGCTATAATCAAAAAGCATTATTTTTAGTCCATAACCCCCAACCATGAGAAGTTACTACTGCGGCGAACTGCGAAGCGAACACATCGGAGAGACTGTCACCCTTTACGGCTGGGTGGATCGCCGCCGCGATCATGGCGGGGTGATTTTTCTGGATGTGCGCGATCGATCGGGTATTGTGCAAATTGTCAGCGATCCTGAACGCACCCCCGATTCCTATCACGGGGCTGAGGCTTTACGCAGCGAATACGTGGTTAAAATTACTGGGCGAGTCACCAACCGCCCCGAAGAGTCCCTCAACCCGAAATTGCCTACGGGTGAGGTGGAAATTTATGCTGACGAAATTGAGTTGTTGAATGCGGTTCGCAAACAGTTACCGTTTCAGGTGGCGACGGCAGAAAATGAAAGCGTGCGCGAAGATTTGCGCCTGAAATATCGCTATTTGGACTTGCGGCGCGATCGTATGAGTCGCAATTTGCAACTTCGCCACCAAGTTGTGAAAGCTATGCGTCGCCACCTGGAAGATGTGGGAGGTTTTATTGAAGTTGAAACACCGATTTTAACTCGATCGACTCCTGAAGGTGCGAGAGATTATTTAGTGCCCAGCCGCGTCAATTTGGGCGAATGGTACGCTTTGCCGCAGTCGCCGCAGTTGTTCAAACAATTGTTAATGGTTTCGGGTTTGGACAGATATTATCAAATTGCCCGCTGTTTCCGCGATGAAGATTTGCGCGCCGACAGACAGCCGGAATTCACACAATTAGACATGGAAATGAGTTTCATGTCTTTAGAAGAAGTTATCGAATTAAACGAAGGTTTAGTCTCCCAGATTTTCCAAAGTGTCAAAGGCATAGAATTGCCTCGTCCTTTTCCGCGTTTGACTTACGCTGAAGCGATGGATCGCTATGGTAGCGATAAACCGGATACTCGCTTCGGTATGGAATTAGTCGATGTTTCCGATTTGATGAAAGATTCGGGATTTAAGGTATTTTCCGGGGCGGTTGCTGCGGGCGGAATTGTGAAAGTTTTGCCGATTCCGGGCGGGAATGATGCCATTTCTAACGTGCGGATTAAACCGGGTGGCGATTTGTTTAAGGAAGCCAGCGAAGCCGGTGCGAAGGGATTGGCTTACATCCGCGTGCGGGATAACGGCGAAATTGATACGATCGGCGCCATTAAGGATAATTTGACGGAAGCGCAAAAACAGGAATTGCTCGATCGCACGGGCGCGCAACCAGGTCATTTGTTGTTATTCGCAGCGGCTGATGTGACAACTGTCAATAAGACTTTGGATAGATTGCGTTTGTTCGTGGGTAACGAATTGGGATTGATTGATAAAGACAAGATGAATCTGCTGTGGGTGACAGATTTCCCGATGTTTGAATGGAACGCTGACGAGAAGCGTTTGGAAGCATTGCACCACCCGTTTACTGCGCCGCATCCTGACGATATTAATGATTTGAAAACTGCGAGGGCTCAAGCTTACGATTTGGTGTTAAACGGTACAGAAATCGGCGGCGGTTCTTTGCGGATTTATCAGCGGGAAGTTCAGGAAAAGGTGTTTGAGGCGATCGGCTTATCGACTGAGGAAGCTTACAATAAATTCGGCTTTTTGTTGGATGCGTTTGAGTATGGAACTCCGCCCCACGGAGGCATTGCTTACGGTTTGGATCGGTTGGTGATGCTGTTGGCTGGTGAGGAATCGATTCGCGATGTGATTGCGTTTCCGAAGACGCAGCAGGCGGGTTGTTTGCTGACGAATGCGCCGGCTGGGGTGGATGAGAAGCAGTTGAAGGAGTTGCAAGTGCGATCGACTTATACGCCCAAGTCATAAGTATGTAGAATACCTTGACAATTTAACTATTTGTAAATTCCTGACTTTTTTAAGAAGTCGGGAATCTGGGTAGTTTGAGTTTGGTGTCGTTGATGCAGAGGAGTTAAAGAGTTTGGTTGAGGTTGGTTTCGGTGAGTTGGGGAAACCAGGATTTGGGGAAGTTGGGCTAGGTTAAGGGTTGGGTGTGGCTATGCCATAATGAATGAGAGAATGAAATCCACCATTAACCATGACAACCACCGTTGAACTTAACGAAGAATTGGTTAAAGAAGCCTTTCGCTTAACCAATTTCAAAACAGAAAAAGAATTGATTGACTTTGCTTTGCAAGAATTAATTCGCACCCGTAAAAAGCGGAACCTACTTGATTTAAGCGGACAAATTCAATTTACGACTGAGTACGACTACAAAGCTTTGCGGGAAAACCGAAATGTTTCTGATTGATACATCAGTCTGGATCAGCGTTTTCCGCGACAGGACAGGTGTAGTACGCCAATCCCTGGAAGCAATAATCAATGAGGAAAGTATTTTTCTGAACCGATTTACTCAGATGGAACTTTTGCAAGGTTGCCGAGATGAACGGGAGTGGACACTATTAGAAACTTATCTCCAAGAACAAGACTACATCGAGTCTACGCCTAATACTTGGGTAGCGGCTGCTCGGATTTATTACGATTTGCAACGACAGGGGTTAACGGTTAGAAGTAGTATCGACTGCTGCATTGCCCAACTGGCGATCGAACACCAACTTATTCTAGTTCATAACGATCGCGATTTTGAAACAATTCAGAGAGTGCGATCGCTCAACTGCTTGCGCTTCCGGCCTGACAATAATTAAAGATTAATTTTAGTTTGAGTTGGTGAGGATGGGGTGAAGGCTAAAATGATTACGGAAAGTATCTGTAAATCTCTTTGCGGTGGAGTATCCTGACGAAATAGACTACGCCATCATTAACTTTAATACCGATTCGGTAATCACCCACTCTAAGGCGATAGTAGTCTGCATCACCTTTTAGTTTTTTAACATTGCTGACTTCATTTAATTTTTCGGCGTTCTCAACTTCTTCTATCGCTTCCTGAATTCTTTGCAACAAATCGGCCTCAAGAATCTTGAGTAAATCCTTTTCAAAGCTCTTTTTAAACTCCACATTCATGGTTGTCTCTTCAGGATTTTGAAAATTTGCTCGCGGCTGACTGTTTCAGTATTTTCGCCTTCTTTGATAGCATTTTCTATCCCTATATCTTCTAGGGCTTCTGTTAAAATTTCAGAAAATACTTCTTTTTGTTCTTTTAATAACTCAAAAATCGCTGCTTTGAGCAATTCTTTAAGTTTGGTTTCGTCTATAGTAATTTCAGACATTGCTTTTTTTCGGGGATTTATTTAAGGTTTTCATTATATCACGAAATCAAGCCGATTTATTTTCATGTTGATGTAAATTAATTAAATTTATTCTAGCCAACGTTGGTTTGCGGGTAGTCAGAAACCGGGTTTTTTCGATAATACTTCGTTACACCTCGTAGAAGCGGCCAAAAACGCGGTTTCTTTGGTTTGCGGGTAGTCAGAAACCGGGTTTTTTGCGAGAATACTGCATCCCGACCTTTAACTAAAGTGAAAAACCCGGTTTCTTTGGTTTTGATGCGTAACTCCCGACAGTCAAAACTTAGGACTCTAGATGAAGTCGTTTGAGCCAGTTTACGACAGTTTGAAGTAAATCGGGGTCATGGGGGGAGAAGGTTTGCAGGGGTGGATGAGGTGAGTCGGTGATGAGACAGATTGTACCGTGGAAGCGGGTAAGGGCATCGAGGAAAGTAGGGCTAAAACCTCGGGCCGCGGCGGATGTGGGGTCTTCGTAGAAGATGAGGATGGGGTGTTTGTTGCTGTGGCGGCGGAGTCGATTCCAGTAGGATTTGAGTTGGGGGAGGGTTTCGGGTTCGCCGTTGAGTCGTTCGGGACAGTTTTGGTCGAGGAATTGTTCGTAGATGTCGAGGGCGGGGTTATCGGAGTCGATGAATTTGCTGGTGTCGATGCAAATTAGCTGTACGGATTCGATTAATTGTGTGTCTGCAAGTCTGGCATCAAGGATGTTGGGTAAATCTGCTAAATTGAGGCTTTGGGTGAAGGGGGTAGAACCGACTCCTGTTGTTTCTGGGACTTCTGGATGGGGTGTGGTGAGTTGATGGTGCCATGCTTGATAGAAAGTTGGGTAAGGCAGATTTTGGGCGCAGTTCCAGATGACTCTGAAGGGAGGTATAAGGAGATCAAAAGCGTTTGCACGTACTTGGGAAGTTAGGTAATTTTTTAATCCTGAGACTACGGTGGCGAAGTGTTTACCTTTCATAATTTTCCCTAAGCTATCTGCCGCTTGGCTCCGAGTAGATTCATACTGAGAAGTATTGATTAACTCGACTAAAGCCGATATCGCAACTGGGTTATCTTTGCTTATTTTCCCTAAGCTATTTGCCGCTTGCCTCCGAGTAGATTCATCCTGAGAAGTATTGATTAACTCAACTAAAGCCGATATCGCAACTGGGTTATCTTTGCTTATTTTCCCTAAGCTATTTGCCGCTTGCCTCCGAGTAGATTCATCCTGAGAAGTATTGATTAACTCAACTAAAGCCGATATCGCAACTGGGTTATCTTTGCTTATTTTCCCTAAACTATCTGCCGCTAGGCTCCGGGTTCTTTCATTATCTGAATTGCGGATTAACTCGACTAAAGCGGCGATCGCCACTGGGTTATCTTTGTCTATTGCCCCTAAGCTATATGCCGCTTCCACCCGAGTATATTCATCACCTGAATTGCTGATAAATTCGACTAAAGCGGAGACCGCCACTGGGTTATCTTTGTCTAGTTCCCCTAAGATACCTGCCGCTGCACTGCGGATATATTCATCCTGAGAAGTATTGATTAACTTGACTAAAGCTGCGATCGCTAATGATTTGTTTTCGCCTCTTTCTGCTAAACTATATACCGCATCTGTCAGGGTATATTTACTAATTGCACTATTAATTAAATCGACTAAAGCTGCGGTCGCCACTGGATTATCTTTGCCTACTCTTCCTAAGTTAAATATCGCTGCTCTCCAGGTATTTCTCGTCTGAGCAGAGTTGATTAAATCGACGAAAGCTGCGAGCGCCACTGGGTGATATTTGTCTATTTCCCCTAAGCTACGTGCCGCGAAACATCGGATATGTTGATTTTGAGCAGAGTTGATTAACTCGACTAAAGCTGCGATGGCTACGGGGTTATCTTTGTCTATTTTCCCTAAGCTATCTGCCGCTTGGTACCGGGTACTTTCATCACCTGAATTATGAATTAACTGGACTAAATCTGCGATCGCAACTGGGTTATTTTTGCCTATTTTTCCTAAGCTATATGCCGCTTGCCTACAAATATCTTCATTCTGTGAAGTACGGATTAACTGTACTAAAGCTGCGATCGCAACTGGGTTATCTTTGCCTATTTTCTCTAATAAATATTCCACCTTCCTCCGGGGATCTTCATTCTGTGAAGTACCGATCAACTGGACTAAAGCGGAGATTACAACTGCGTTATTTTTGTCTATTGCCGCTAAGCTATATACCGCTTGCCACCGGGTATCTTCATTCTGTAAAGTACCGATTAACTCGACTAAAGCGGCGATCGCCCTTTCCCGATCCGTGTCTTTTAGTATCTCCCTTGCTACCTCGAAAATAGGACTAAAAACTTGCAAACTATCCTGTTTTTCTGCAAATCCCCACTTGACAATTTGCGACACAATCTCATCAGCAAGACTACAATCCTTAAACTCAGCAATCCCCGCAGCCGCGAGAAAATACGCCCGAATTTTATAAAAACCAATATCACGCCCATCCTCAAACTCAACCAACGCCTTAATAAACGCTTCCTTCTCATTCTTCCCTACACCCTCCAGCCCGAACCACAGCAAAATCACCTGCTTCCACTGCGCTTCAAAAATCCGATATGCCTTCCCCACCACCGGAAAATCAACATGATTCCGAGGTAAAAAATAATCCCAATCATCCACCGCCAACGCCGCAAAATACTCCTGAAACGTCGCATGATAAAACGCATAGACTGATTCTTCCGGTTCATCAATATCGATGCCAACCCGATTCAACCATCCTAGAGATAACGCCAATGATAATAAAGACGTTTCATCGCTTCGAGCTCCCAAATACTGACTGACTAACTGATAGGACAAGCGAAAACGACTCGATTTGCCATCAATTGCTGCTTTGGCTAATTCTCCTAACCCTTCATGTAAAAGTTTCTGACACTCATTGTGACTTTTGCCACATAGCTTTTCATATATTTTGATAATTTGCTCTTTCCAGCGATAGAAATACTTAATAAAACTGGCATATAATTTTGCCTGAGTATCCGGTAAAGTTCCCTGTCTCGAACTCCAAATTTGACACAACATCCACAACCGCAACGGATTTTGAATCAACTCCTTGAGACGGGAATTCTCCGACTCTGCTAATTCCGCCTCCAAACTTTCCCCCGTCGCAGCATCCCCCATCCCCGCAAACCAACGGCGAATATACTCCGTAACTTGTTCCGAATTAAACTCCAAATTGCGAAACACATCAAACCCCGAAAAAGCATTTTTATCCGCCTCCCAAACATTCACCCGACAAGTCACCACCACCCGCGCCGCCTGCACCCATGTCCTTGACAAATCTTTCGCTAACTGCTGCATTCCTTGAGTGTTGGCCATTTCATCCACACCATCCAGCAACAACCAAACCCGACTCATTTGTGCTTCTAAATCACCGCGCGTCACTCCTCCTGGACACCGAGACAACCACACCTTTTCCAAATGGTCACAGATACTTTGCGCGCCTAATTCAGCTAAATCTATCCAAATCGGCAACCCCAATTCTTGCTCTAAAATCCAATCAGCAATCTTCTGCAACCGCGTGGTTTTCCCCGCACCCGGTTCGCCAATAATCGCAATTTTTCGCCCTTGACTAATGTCGCTTTTCCCTTGTCGCAATACATCCTCAAAAAACCTTTCTTCAGCAATGGGAATCAGTTTTTCTGTTTCCTTTTCCTTTTCTTCCTGCTGATTCCTTGGCTGAGGTTTGGGTTTTTGGCGTTCAACAATGGCTAAGGGAACATAAACCCCATCGAGTTGCGGAGTCATCCCGCAGGCGTTGGTGAAAGGGTTGGTGGTGAGTTGCTGTTGGTGGGCGAGGTTTTGGCGGCAGATTTCTTGCCAGTTTATGGGTTCTTCTTTAGGTTTAGGAGTTTCATGGGATATCTCGACTGTGACGGAGCCAAATTTAACCTTCCACTTTTCCTCAATTACTTCTAAATTTTCTTTGGGGTTAATCTGATTCTTCAGCTTAAGGGAAAATTTCCAATAACCTTGATTTCTTGCACTAGGTTTAAGGTAAAGTATACCTAAGTCTTTCAGACAGTCGAGAACATCTTGGATTGCCTCTCCTCTTCTCTGGGAGTTATTGACATTCTTTTCATCATTGGGTTGAGAGAGTTCTAACGCCTTTCCTAAGCATTCCACCAATGTACATAAATCTTCCTTAGTTATCCCTTCAACAATTTTGGTTTTGTTGTTGTTGAGTTTTTGCTGAAATTTCCCCGATACCAGCAACTCATTTTCCTTTTCCCATAGCAACTTGAGCGTAGCTTTCAGCTTGTCCCCTGAAACGGCTATTTCCCCATTATCCTGGAACGTAACTTTCAGCTTATCCCCAGCCACGCCAATTTCCCCATTCGTGAGGGCGAGTAAGGCCTCAACCAGTTTGAAAACGTTGTTTTTTGTGGTGGCGTTTTTCCCGTATTTTCGTGCCATCGCTACCTTTTGAATAAAATTCATCGTCGCTTGGGCAAGTTTGCCCAAACCAGTTGGTTTGCCCAAGCGCTTAACCCCGATTATACAAGGGTTTCAGAATTTTTTGTTTTTGCTTGATTGGGCAAAAGCCCAAAAAAATAATTTACCTCATAAGCACAAAACGAGGTGAATTATGAACGACCAAGAAGACAGAATCAAACAACGCGAAGCATTAGAAGATGCTCATGACAACTTTGTTCAACCTTATGTTAATCAATTGATTGAAGTTAACGCCCAGTCTTCACCCAATATTGATGTTGCGCTTCCTGGGTTTTGCTGTGTGTCGGGATGGTTGGTTTTGGTTGTATTGTATTGTTTTTGGACGCGCTATCGAATGTCATCAAAATAGCCTGTATTATTCGGCGGTTGAAACCGCTTCTGGTCAAACGAAGTCTGCCTCCGCAGACTAAGAGTTTATTACGTTTCTCTGGGATCGTCTGTTGGTGGATGACAGCCAGCTTTAATCCATAAACCGCGTGCTTCCTGAATCGATCGCTCTCCTTGATACCGTTCGTCATTCACGTCAAGCCGATCGCAAGTAGCGCGACCAATTGCTGTAACTCCGATAATTTTTGTACCCTCCCTCGTCCAAATAAAATGCTCTTGCCATTGCTGACTTCGAGGATTAAATAGAGCTACTTCTGCTTGAGTTTCTAGATCGCTAGCTACTGTAAAATTGTAACGGCGTTGATTGCAACGGCTACAAGCAAGCGCTAAATTATTGACATCATCAGTACCATCTAAAGAACGGGGTTTAATATGGTCGATGGTAAAACGAGAGGTGCTGATTTCTTCTGGAGAGTGACAATATTCGCAAAGATATTTAGCCCGTTGTCTTACATATTGGCGGGTTGCTTCGGTAAGGGTCATTTTTGAGCGAGGAGGAGGGAGTTTAGGTAAGTAAAAAGGCGATCGAGTTCGTTGATGGCCTTGAGTTCGTCTTGTTCTTCAGCCGTTAGATCGTTGACTTTATTTTTTTCCAGAAGGCTTTCTAGATGGAGTTGAAGTCGATCAGTAAATTTGAACAAAGGGCGATTATTGACTGTTTCGACTTTAATTCCGGTTTCAATGAGGGAGGGAGGTTGAATGACAACTTGCATAATATTTGACTTTGTTGAATTGTTTGTCATGTTTAGGCCTTATCCATATTTTATCTCAAATTACGGGAGGCCAGAAACCGGGTTTTTTCGAGAAGACGCGCTACGCCTCGTAGTAGCGGCAAAAAACCCGGTTTCTTTGGTATTTATGGGTAAGCCCTAAATGAGACAGAAAGGCCGATCGCACTTTTTCAATTCGTGCGATCGCCCTCCAAGATTATTCTTTCCAGTAACGGGTTAAAATCCGGATTACCTCACCCGCTATCGGCGATGGTAGAGGCGGGCTCCATTCCCCAACTTCTGCAAAACCTAAAACGTGCAACAGATTAACGATACTTTCTACCGCTTTGGGAACGCCACACAACAGCAAACGAATCGGTTGCTTACCTTGAGGTACATCAGGAATTTCTTCCCGGAGCAGCTCGGTAACTGACTTTGGCTGTGATATCATAGACTTTGAATTACACGAATAGTGGAATTGCGATCGCCCTCAAGTTTTCCAGGCCAGGGGCGATCGCTTTTCCGTTTGTACATCCTCAGTCTAGCACAGCTATGGGAATATGGGAATAGGTAACTAAGGGAATTTTAAACTTTTCACACGTAAACGTGTGAAAATAAAGTTATGGCAAATGAAAAAGACACCATCAAACTTGTAATTCCCAAGGCATTGAAGATCAGGTTCAAAGCCTTGTGCGTTCGTGCGGAAAGGGATATGAGCAGCGTCGGAGGTCAACTAATAGAAAACTGGTGTCAAGAGCAAGAGCAAGCCCAGGCGAAACGGGATGAGTCAAACACCTGAAGGGGCGACACCAAAGAGGCGTACAAAGAAAGTACGATCGATCTATGAAGTAAATTCCCAGTTGCCTAACTTGCCAGCAAAAAACCTAAAACGAGTCACCAGCTACGTTCCTCCAAACGCCTACAACGTCTTGGAAGATTGGGCCAAGAAAGAAGACCGGACAGTCAGCAATCTGGTAAGTCGGATTGTCTCTGAAGCTGTAGATGCTTACTTGGCTAAAAAGACTACAGAAGATGAACCCAGCAGCAATTAACCTTTGATCTCTACGCTGATGAGTCATTCTCAACTGCCAACCTGTCAGGCCGTTGATTTTGTGTTGGAGTGGGGTTTGGTTTTTGGGTGTTTAGATTACTTTAGCCTAAACTAGATTGTGGTGTGCTACCTTGGCTTAAAAAAGCTCTAAAAAATTTGCAGTCAGCTAAAATGACATGGTGAACACGCTACCCCCAAACAATGTGAGTCCTGCAAAATCTCCTAGAGTTGCCTTTTACCCGCCACCCGAAATCAAGGAGAAGTTAGAAAAACTGGCGAGTATTGAGCGTCGTTCGATTTCCCAAATGGCATTACTTTTGGTCGAAGAAGGACTCGAAAGAGCGCAGAAGGAAGGCAAGTTTAATGAATCCAAAGACGATTAAACTACCAACTACCACTGCGGGCGATCGCTCTCAACTGCCTGCGTGTCCTGCCGTGTACTTTGTTTGAGACGGTGACGCGGTAAGGTACAATAGGGCAGTAAAAGCACAAATAACAGCCTTGCCAGCAAAACTCCCCAGAATAGTTGTATATCTTCCAGAAGAACTTAAAGCAGACCTAGAGCGGTTAGCCAAATCGCATTATCGGCCGGTCTCGAATATGGTATTGACATTAATTCAAGAAGCAGTAGATGAGGCTAAATCTGAGGGGAGAATTCAAAGCGACGATCGATCGCAGCAACAGAAAATCGACAGCGACTCTGAATGATTTAACCGCAGAGGACGCAGAGAGCACAGAGGAAGAGAAGAGAGAGATGAAACATGGTGCACACGCTACCTATTACTTAACTCTTCGCCAGATGAATGTCTATTTCCTGCTTCAGCTCGGTCGGTCAAATTCAGCAACCTGTTTTTGACCAAGAGAGGTAATTGCTAAGACTAAAACACTTAACGTAAGGCCTAAAATCGCATAACTCGGTAGTGAAAAAATAGTTACTTTAAACAAATAAGGCAACTCCCCCCCCTTCCAGTTCCACCGCCTTCCTAGAAACACCAACAGCCCGCCATGAATCACAGCGGTTTGCACCATGACACAGCCAACTCCCAATAACCAAACCGACATTCTTTGCCTAGAGAAGGCACAATTTTTAATCTGAAAACATAAATCATTCAGCAAAAAAACCACCGCCGGTGCTAACATCACAGAACTGGTGGGCTGTGAATAGTTGATAGCAATACTCAAAGTAGAAATTAGCACCATTTCAGATAAGTCAACCTTTTTTGACCAAGCATTGCGAGATTGTTTTTTGTAAAAATACCAACTCACTAAACCAACTAGCACCAGACTTATCAAGTCAGAAAATAGCTTCGCCACGAAGGGACTATCGGGGAAAAATCTCGGCCCCATAACCCTTAAATCAAGGCGACTCATAGAAATATAAGCATTATTCGATGGATCATTGAGCCAGAGTGGAAATCCACGAGTCGCATCCTGTATAAATCCTGTTAAAGAATTGCCCGTTACAGCTAGACCTATAACTGCCAAAAAAGTTACCGTGACGATAGATATAAAAACTAGCTGAAACCGTCTTTTGATTAAAAAATAAGGAATAAACAATATAACTAAAGTTGGTTTAAAAAGGGCAATTCCTAATAAAATTCCTGCAATTACATCCTGATTTTTTCTAGCATAAATAAACATCCATAACAGCAGAACCGCAATAAAAGTTGCCACATTGCCAACTTGAAGATCGAAGACAAAACCGTAGAGGAATGCAACTGATATACTACAAATAGTCCGAAAAGCTCGTGAGTGCGACACCAACAAGATATTCGCTCCCCATAAAACAAAACCTGTGGCAATAAGATGCAGCCAAGTCCAGATTGTGAATGCAGTCTTCATAGGGAAATAGCCCACAAACCACAGCGGAGGAATGATATTAGGTGGATAAACAAAAGAAGGAATAAACCCACACACTTTAGTGATGCTACAGAAACCGCTGTTAAACACTTCTACATTAAAGGGACTCAAATGCTGATGGGCTAATCTACTCGCTACATAAAACCACTTAAAATCCCAGTAAGGGGGATCGGGCCGATTAGTCAGATTGTAAACCAACCAACCGGTATAACAGAGAAATCGGGTGAGAACTAATACAATAACTGCTTGCAAAATAAAGTTAACAATAGGTTGACGAAAAAAATGAGTCAACCTTTGGATCGAAGGATGTTTTAAAAACAAAGAATCTTGCCATGCTGTTTTTTCGCTATCTAATCGCCAATTAAATTTGAGAAACCCAGCCACTGTAATTATAATTATTACATTCCAGAATCCAAAGCTAATCATAGAAAATATTTTTAATAAATGTACTATTTGATGATATCACAACCAGAAATTATCTCATGTCCGATCGATCAACCATAATATCCCGGTCGGGGCGGGTTTTTGAGATGGTCAATTATTAACAGGTATTGTTGGCTCACGGGCCCCTACAAAAATCGCGGTTGCTCGACCGGACATGATATTATCAACTAAAAATCAGCCTTTGAACCTAGAATCTAGACGTTTATTCCTGGTTTCAACCTAACTCTCTTTTCTCTCTTTTCTCTGCGTCCTCTGCGCCCTCTGCGGTAAAAAAAAAAAATCTTATTCACAAACAAAATAGCATTGCCATCCAAAAGCCCGATCGCACATTTGCGCCTTATAACCCTGTTCACCCCCAAACATATGCGTTAACCTAGTTGACTACAACTTGTACCGCACTCCCCAACTAAATTCATGCTTCCCCGCATCCAAGAATTAGCCGCCACCCTAGCACCCCGCTTAATCGAAATTCGCCGCCACATCCACTCCCACCCCGAACTCAGCGGTCAAGAATATCAAACCGCCGCCTACGTAGCCGGAGTTCTCGCTTCCAGCGGAGTTCACGCCATCGAAGGAATCGGCAAAACAGGAGTGCTCGGCGAACTCAAAGGCAACAGCAGCGAGTCCCGGTGGCTGGCAATTCGCACCGATATGGACGCTTTGCCGATTCAAGAACGCACTAACTTAGAATTTGCCTCCCGCAACGAGGGAGTGATGCACGCCTGCGGCCACGACATCCACACCACCGTCGGTTTGGGCGCAGCAATGATATTGTCTCAGCTAGGGGAAAAATTGCCCGGTCACGTCCGCTTCTTGTTTCAGCCGGCGGAAGAGATTGCCCAAGGTGCTCAATGGATGATTAAAGATGGGGCGATGCAAGATGTTGACGGCATCCTCGGAGTGCACGTTTTTCCGACGATTCCCGGCGGTTGCGTCGGTATCCGCCACGGGGCCCTGACGGCGGCGGCAGATGACATAGAATTGATTGTGATGGGCGAATCCGGCCACGGTGCGCGTCCCCACGAGGCGATCGACGCAATTTGGATTGCTTCTCAGATAATTACCACTTTGCAGCAGGCAATTAGCCGCACGCAAAATCCTTTGAGGCCACTGGTTTTGACGATCGGGCAAATTAACGGCGGACGAGCGCCGAACGTAATTGCCGATCGAGTAAAATTATTGGGAACTGTGCGATCGCTCCATCCCGAAACCCACGAAAACCTGCCGGCTTGGATCGAACAAATTGTTTCTAGCGTTTGCGGGACTTACGGCGCTAAGTACGAACTCACCTACAAGCGCGGCGTGCCAGGAGTCCAAAACGACCCAAAACTCACGCAATTAGTCGAAACTGCGGCTTTAGAAGCTTTAGGTCGATCGCGCGTCCAAATTTTACCAGAACCCTCCCTCGGCGCCGAAGATTTTTCGATGTACTTAGAACACGCACCCGGAACCATGTTTCGCTTAGGAGTGGGACTGACTGACAAACCGAACTATCCCCTCCATCACCCGCAATTTGAGGTCGATGAATCTGCGATCGTGACCGGCGCTGTCACCTTGGCCTATGCCGCCTACCAATATTGGAAACAGCATCCAGGTTCACACTAATAGTCTTCGACGTATGGGTGGTCAGCTAACTAACCGTAGGGTGCTTACCCGGAAAAATGTTTAGTCTCTTGTAAAAACATTCAGCCCTGACCCACCCTACAATAACTACAAAAACTAATTTAGAAAATTTTATGAATCTAGATTTCGATCGATTCTGCGACGCCTGCAACCCCAGTCACTCCCTGATATTGGGCAATGCCGAAGATCAGCGCTACTACATTGATTTTGCTGAGGTGCGCGGCGGAAAAGTTATTAACATACTCAAACGGACAATTACCCGTCTGGCACGAGATAAACCGACTTGCCAATTGTTTACCGGACATATTGGTTGTGGCAAGTCTACTGAATTGTCGCGACTGCAAAAAGAGTTGACAGATGAGGGATTTCATGTAGTTTACTTCGAGTCAACACAAGACCTCGATGAAATGGATCTCGATTTGACGGATATCATGTTAGCGATCGCACGGCGAGTCACCCAAAGCTTGGAAGAGGGCAAAATTTCCTTGCAGCCCCAGCGCTTTAAAGAATTCTTAAAAAATAGTTGGAATTTTTTACAAACCCCTGTGACTTTAGAAGCTGAAGGAGAACTTTTTGGTAGCAAATATAAGGGCAATACAGACGGAAATCTGGAAGTTTCTCTGCCTTTAGGCATCGCCAAAATTACTGCCAAAACCAAAAGTGATCCCGACTTGCGCTCTAAACTGAGACAGTACATGGAACCGCAAGCTAATAAAATGTTAGAACTGATTAATCAAGAAATTATTGATGTAGCAATTAATCAGCTAAAGCAGCGGGGTAAAAAAGGATTAGTGGTGATAGTTGACAACTTAGACAGGATAGTTTCTCGACCCAATGCAGCGGGGCGACTGTTGCCAGAATATATTTTTATTGACCGGGGCGATCAGTTGCGGCAACTGAATTGCCATTTAGTTTATACCCTGCCGCTGGGATTGATTTTTGGCAATGAAAGCGAAATTTTGAAAAATCGCTTGGGAGGGGGAGTTGACCCGAAAGTTTTGCCGATGGTACCAGTAAAAAATAGACACGGCAGCGAATGTGTTGAGGGGATGAATTTGCTGCGGCGCATGGTGATGTCGCGGGCTTTCCCTGATGTGCCAACCGAGGAACATATCACATTAATTACCCAAGTTTTTGACAGTCCTGAAACTTTAGATGAATTGTGCCGAGTCAGCGGAGGTCATCTGCGAAACTTGATGGGGATGCTGTTTGGTTGCTTGCAGCAAGATGACCCTCCTATTTCGCAAGATGTGTTGAAATCAGTGATTCGCAGTTCCCGCGACAGTCTGAGGAATGGCATTGATAATGATGAGTGGGAGTTACTCTTTAAGGTGGTGAAAGAACAAAGCATTAATGGAGATAAAGAATACCAAGATTTGCTGCGAAACCTGTGGGCTTTTGAATATGTAGACACTCAAGGAAATTGGTTTGCGTTGAATCCGCTGTTGATGGAAACTGACAAATTCAAGCTGTGGCAGCAGCAAAATTCGTGAGATCATGGTAAACTCAAATCTAGCGGAAGATATTGCAGCAGAAAATGAGCGCTCGCTATCTACTTTGGTACGGACGATCGACCGCTTTCAAGGAAAGTTTTCTTTAACTATAGTGCGCTGCAATTATGCTAGCTTGCGTTATGCAATGCTGGAAAAACTGCGCGATAGCTCGACTGTTGAATATCAAGAATTAGTCCTTGAACCTGCTACCCAAACACTTTATCAAACCATTCTCAATGCCGTCCAAGAGCAACCGCCAAAAGCTTTAATAATTGTCGGTATCGAATCGGTGGTTGCTATTGATAACCTGCTAGCGGGGGCTAATAGAGCGCGAGATCAATTCAAGCAAGATTTTGCTTTTCCTTTAATATTATGGGTGACGGATTCCGTACTGTCTAAATTCAGTCGATCGGCGAATGATTTGAAGTCTTGGGCTCCTCCTCCGATTCAGTTTACCATGCCGCCCTATGACTTGATGATTTTTTTGCGGCAAAAAGCAAGCCAAGCTTTTGGTGATGTTGAGAATTTCAAGTTAAATGACTGTGAAATTGAGTTGTTGGAGAATGACCTGCTAAATGTAGCATTAGACCAGGAATTGCAAGCTAGTTGGCAATTTAGTCGCGGTTTAGTTGAATTTCAGAAAAATCAAATAGATTTAGCACTCGAACATTATCAGCAAAGTTGGACATTTTGGCAGCAAAATGGTCACTTAGAAAGACAAGGAATGGTCTGCCATAAAATTGCTCAAGCTTACAACCGCAAAGCTGAATTGCACCGGGCAGGAAATCAAGATTATTGGCAAGAAGCTAGAAAGTATTTACAACAGTCTCTGGAGAGTTTTGATCAAGTGCAGCGACATGATTTAGCTGCGAAATGTATTAGCGAACTCTGCGAAGTGCTGGAGCGTTTAGCAGCTTGGGAAGAGTTGCAAACTTTAGCTAAAAAAGCCTTAGAAATGCACAAAATTTACGGTACTCCGAGTCAAGTAGCTGAAGATTACGGCTTTTTGGCTGAGGTGGCGCTGCAACAATCTCAGTGGGAAACAGCTTGCGAATCGGCTAAATTAGCATTGTCGGTTTTGGAACAAGCAGGAATAAATAAAAAAGAGACTGGTTTGTATCTGCTACTTTTGGCAAAAGGGCAGCGAAATCTTATCCCCTGTTCGACAGTTAGCCCCCCCCAGCCCCCCCAAGCTTCGGGGGGGAGTGAGTCAGTATTTTCCCCTCTTGAGATTATAGAAACTTTAACACAAGCGAAAGTAATTACCCACCCTGAAGAGGATGTGCAGCTTTATCTGAGGATTTTAGAAGAGTTGAGAACTCTCTATTTTGAGCAAGGCGAATATTTAAAAGCCTTTGATATCAAACTCGAACAACAAGCAGTTAAAAGCAAATATGGATTGCAAGCTTTTATCGGTGCCGGTCGCTTGCAGCCGCCGCAACAAATAATTGATATCGGTTTAGAATCAGGTCACTCACAAGCTGAAATTGTTGAGGAAATTGAAGCCGCTTCCGGGCGGTCGCAGGATGTTAAACGGATAATTCAACGGATAGGTACACCTGCTTGCAAGCTGACAATTATTCACGGACAATCGGGAGTAGGAAAAAGTTCGATTATTCAAGCCGGGTTAGTTCCAGCCCTGCAACTTACAACTTTTGAAGCGCGGGACGTATTGCCTGTTTTATTGCAGTCTTATCACGATTGGGCGAGGGATTGCGGTCAGTGTTTGCGATGGGGAATTGAAAAAATAAAAGGTGAGAGTTTATCTACTCCTATTGACACGCCGGCAGCTATTCTCGAACAGTTGCGGCTGAATCAAAATCGCAATTTATTGACCGTACTAATTTTTGACCAGTTTGAGGAATTTTTCTTTGCTTATCAAGACCAAACTAGCCGGAGAGAGTTCTATGATTTTTTGGCTGAATGTTTAAATAAGATTGGTGATCTCAAAATTCTCCTGTCGCTGCGGGAAGATTATCTTTTCTACTTGTTAGAATGGAATCGCGCGACCAATTTGTTCCTGATTAATAACGACATTCTTAATAAGAATATCTGCTATTACTTGGGTAATTTTTCGATACCCGATGCTAAAACTGTTCTCCAAACCTTAACAAAACGCTCTCAAGTTGACTTATCGGAAGATTTGGTAAACGCACTGGTAGAAGATTTAGCAGGTGAAGTGGGAGAAGTACGGCCGATCGAACTGCAAATCGCGGGGACGCAACTGGAAAAAAGGCAGATTACTCAACTAAGTGAATATCAGCAACTAGGCAGTCAGGCTAAGGTCAAACTGGTTGAGGAATTTTTAGCAGAAGTTATCGCCGACTGCGGCCATGAAAATAAAGATATTGCCGAACTTGTCTTGTATTTGCTGACGGATGAAAACAATACTCGTCCTCAGAAAACTCTGGCTGAGTTAGCAGCAGGTTTAGGAAAAGAGTCAAAAAGATTAGAGTTGGTTTTAGAGATAGTCGTTAAATCGGGATTGGTGTTAGAAGTGCCAGCAACTCCCATTGGACGCTACCAACTTGTCCACGATTATTTAGTGCCTTTTATCCGCAAAAAGCAAAGTGCGGAATTACTAGAATTACGCGAAAAATTCAAGCAAACTGAAGCCAAAAATCAGATATTAGCAGAGGCCACACAAAAAGCCCAGAGACGAATTGGTATTGGTACAGCGGTATTGAGTATTAGCCTAGTTTTAGCTGCAACTGTAATGGGAGTAGCGTGGCAGCAAGTGGACAAGGCGCAGAAATTGACCCAATTAGAGCGATCGGCAAATGATGCTTCGAGACTGTTTGAATCTGGCAGTAACCAAATAAATGCTTTGATCTCAGCCGTAAATACTGGGAAAGACCTCAAAGCTACAGTCAAAAATGTTCGTTCCGTTGCAGATTACCCGATATATACTCCCCAGATTGCCCTCAACCAGATTCTCGACAACATCCGAGAACAAAATCAGTTACGACATCAAAGTACGATAAGGAGTGTAAGTTTTAGTCCCGATGGTAAATACATCGCTACGGCATCACAGGACAAAACAGCCCGGTTGTGGGATTTAACAGGTAAGTTGATCCAAGAATTCAAAGGACATCAAGATATGGTATTTAGTGTCAGTTTTAGTCCCGACGACAAATACATCGCTACGGCATCAGCGGACAAAACAGCAAGGTTGTGGGATTTAACAGGTAAGTTGGTACAGGAATTTAAAGGACATCAAGATAAGGTAAGGAGTGTAAGTTTTAGTCCCGATGGCAAATACATCGCTACGGCATCAAATGACAAAACAGCTCGATTATGGGATTTAACAGGTAAGTTGATCCAAGAATTTAAAGGACATCAAAATGTGGTATTGAGTGTAAGTTTTAGTCCCGACGGCAAATACATCGCTACGGCATCAGGGGACAAAACAGCAAGGTTGTGGGATTTAACAGGTAAGCTGATACAAGAATTTAAAGGACATCAAGATGGGGTATTGAGTGTAAGTTTTAGTCCCGATGGCAAATACATTGCTACGGCATCATGGGACAAAACAGCCCGATTGTGGAATTTAAAAGGCAAGCTAATACAAGAATTTAAAGGACATCAAAATTCCTTATGGGGTGTCAGTTTTAGTCCCGACGGCAAATACATCGCTACGGCATCATGGGACAAAACAGCCCGATTGTGGAATTTAAAAGGCAAGCTGATACAGGAATTTAAAGGACATCAAGGTGACGTATGGAGTGTCTGTTTTAGTCCCGATGGCAAATACATCGCTACGGCATCAGCGGACAAAACAGCAAGGTTGTGGGATTTAACAGGTAAGTTGGTACAGGAATTTAAAGGACATCAAGATTCGGTAGAGAGTGTCAGTTTTAGTCCCGACGGCAAATACATCGCTACGGCATCATCGGACGATACAGCACGGTTGTGGAATTTAACAGGCAAGCTGATACGAGAATTCAAAGGACATCAAGATAAGGTAAGGAGTGTAAGTTTTAGTCCCGACGGCAAATACATTGCTACGGCATCAGCGGACAAAACAGCAAGGTTGTGGGATTTAACAGGCAAGTTGATACAAGAATTTAAAGGACATCAAAATTTCCTATGGGGTGTCAGTTTTAGTCCCGACGGCAAATACATCGCTACGGCATCATCGGACGATACAGCACGGTTGTGGGATTTAACAGGTAAGTTGATACAGGAATTTAAAGGACATCAAGATGGGGTATCGAGTGTCAGTTTTAGTCCTGACGGAAAATACATCGCTACGGCATCATCGGACAAAACAGCAAGGTTGTACGATTTAACTGGTAAGCTGATACGAGAATTTAAAGGACATCAAGATTGGGTATCGAGTGTCAGTTTTAGTCCAGACGGTAAATACATCGCTACGGCATCAGGGGACAATACAGCACGGTTGTGGGATTTAACAGGTAAGTTGATAC
>NZ_JAUBUJ010000060.1:0-29563 GCF_036705405.1 Microcoleus sp. B13-B6 | reverse complement strand
AGGAATTTAAAGGACATCAAGATGAGGTATCAAGTGTCAGTTTTAGTCCAGACGGCAAATACATTGCTACGGCATCATTGGACAATACAGCACGGTTGTGGGATTTAACAAGTAAGTTGATACAGGAATTTAAAGGACATCAAGATGAGGTATCAAGTGTCAGTTTTAGTCCAGACGGCAAATACATTGCTACGGCATCAAATGACAAGACAGCCCGGTTGTGGCAAATCAGAAGTTTAGATGAAATGCTGGTGCAAGGCTGCGATTGGCTGCGCGACTATTTGCAAAATAATGCTGAGGAAAGCGAGAAACACCTGTGCGATGAGATTAGTGCTCAGAAAAAATGATTAGCCAATCAGTCGGTAGGTGCAAATAAACCTGACCGTGTAACAGAATGTCAAGCGATCGCAACTTTTGCAATTGCTGCATTTCATATCACATCCGGTAGCATCGGAATTAATATTACCCACAGCCAGGACACCGCCAGTGCCCAAGCCGTGTCAACTTAAGCTTTTTGTCCGCCAGTCCTCCCGCCCACCCGGCAGTCCGCCAGGGAATGAATTCCCTGTCTAATAGCGAAAGTCCTCTCAAAGAGGACTGAATAATTCATTAGTCCTCTTTTAGAGGACTTTCGCTTTGAGGCAGGGGTTTCAACCCCTGTCGGACTATCGGTTTAACGAACCAAACCAGCTTATCTTCAGCAATTCCCCTATAGCAGCCGCCAAATGTGCTAACGTACAATCAAAAATCCCCAAATTTCAACTATCGGGAGATAGATAACTGTGTCCGCTCAAGCACCTCCAACTCCCAATTACAAATGGTTTAGCTGCATATCTAGGACTGTTTTCACCGCATTGTGCCTGTTGCCCCTTTTCAGCGCTGCGGGATACGCCCAAAATCCCCAAAATAGACCCATCAAAATCGGCGTAGTGCAGCGGTTTGGCACCAAAGCAACCGACAAACTGACGCTGAAAGCATTACCGGGCGACAGCTTAACATTGAGTTACAAAACTCCTCAAGGCATAGAAACCAAAACGGCTGCTAGCGTCAAGTTAGAAATAGCCCCGAAACCGCTGGAAGCGCCCTTAGTAGAAGAACGAGTTGTTCTGAGCTCCCACCGCAGTTTCGAGAGTGCAGAAGATAGCGCCAATCAGTGGCGCGCCCAGGGAATTGATGTAGAAATTGCTCAACCTTTTCGCTGGCAAGTTTGGGCGAAAAGAGATACTTACAACTCTCCTTTGGTGCGGCGCTGGCTGTTGCAAAGTTTGCAAGCTCAAGGGAACACAACAGCTTTTTTGGATTCCAAAGTTTTTAAACAAGTACCCCAGGCATTTTGGGTTTTAAACGGCTTTCGTTTCAACCGCCATGAGTTGGATGTGACGGCGGGGAAAAATGTAATTGAGGTATTGGAACAAACCACCCAAGAGGCCACAGCTACTGAACCAGAAAAAGCAATTCAACAAACTCACCGTTATGGCGGCAGTTTGCACCTGCAAAAAAATTCTTACGGCACTTATACTTTGGTGAATAAAGTGCTGACCGAGACTTATTTGCGGGGTGTTGTTCCTCACGAAATAGGGGCTTTTTCGCCTTACGCTGCGATTGTCGCTCAAACTATTTTGGCGAGAACCTACGCCCTGAGAAATTTGCGCCGGTTTGCTGTGGATAATTATGAGTTGTGCGCTGATGTTAACTGTCAAGTTTATAAGGGTTTGACCGAGGTTTACCCGCAAAGTGATAAGGCGATCGCCCAAACGAGCGGTTTGGTGCTAACTTACGAAAATCAGCTAGTAGACGCGCTTTATTCCGCGTCTAGCGGCGGCGTGACAGCCTCTTTTAACGATGTGTGGCAGGGCGCGGAACGTCCATATTTGCGATCGATCGTCGATTCCCCTAATAAGGTGTGGGATTTGTCCAAGCAGAGTTTATCGGACGAAAACAATTTCCGCCGCTTTATCAGTTTGGAAAAAGGGTTTAATGAGGAAAAAGAAGACACTTTTCGGTGGCGCGAACCCGCTTCTTTGACGGCAATTGGTGGATTTCTCAAACAGTATCTTCAGAAGAAACAGCACCCGCTGGCTAATTTGAAAACTGTCACTCAGGTGGAAGTGACAGAAAGGTCGCCCGCTGGTCGAGTTTTGAAAATGAAGGTTCAAACTGACTTGGGCCCGATTGATATCGACAAAGACGAGATTCGCAATGCTTTTTACCCGCCGATTAGCACGCTTTTTTACCTAGAACCAATTTACAATCCCGACAAAACTCTCAATGGTTATGCTTTTGTCGGAGGTGGTTTCGGGCACGGGGTGGGAATGAGTCAGACTGGTTCTTACAATTTGGCTAATTTGGGCTGGAATGGATCTCAAATTCTGGGCTTTTATTTTCCCGGCGCTCAAGTTGTGCCGCTCAGCGATAACATTACATTTTGGCAACCATAAAATTAAACTCCCAAAATTCAGTGAGGACTTGCGTAAAAACTATCGAATGCAAGCAGGAGCAATGCAATCTCAATGCCGGATTTTTCCGAATCTTTAGCGCAAGCCCTAAAATTTTGAGATTTTAGATTTTAGATTCTAGACAGGATTTTACGAGTTAACTAAAATCTGCTATCTAAAATCTAAAATTATTCGGTCAGCTATCGCCTCAAACTGCTATTAATCAATAGCTTGGAGTTAGAGCAGATGACTGACGGCCCCCTTTTTAGTACAGCTCTTCTTCTTTGTGAGTTTCTATCGTACAGTCAGACTGGGGATAGGCGACGCAGGTGAGGATCATTCCGGCCTCGATTTGGTCGTCGTCCAAGAAAGATTGGTCGGATTGGTCAACAGTGCCTGATATGATTTTGCCGGCGCAGGTGGAGCAAGCTCCAGCGCGGCAAGAGTAGGGGAGGTCAAGTCCTGCTTCTTCAGCAGCATCGAGAATGTAAGTATCTTCATCAACGTCAATGGTCTGGTTAAGTCCTTCGGCTTCGCTGATGAGGGTAACTTTGTAAGTTGCCATGCACTAAATCCTCTCAAAAATTCAACAAGATTGATAATTTTTCCTAATGCAACCTTCAAGGCTCTATGAGCTTTGAGGTTAGGCATTAGGTTCGTTCCCTCTATGATAGTAGGGGATAGAAGCCCGGTTGCAACACTCATTTACAAAAAATTTGAATGGGATTAGTTATCACTTTTTTTAATTTCATCTTTATTACTTATACCTACTAAACTCGGCGATTTAAATCATCGGCACTACACAAACAAAGTCCGCGCAACGCGAGACTAAATATCAGTCGTAAAACTTTTAGATTTTAGACTTGGGATTCTAGATTGGTTTCACAGTTAATCTAAAATCTGCCATCTAAAATCTAAAATTATTTGGTCAGCTATCTGCTCAAAGAGTTACGAATTTCTAGCTGGGAGTGACAGACTGATACTTTTAATCCAGACAATCTCCGACAACCTGAGAGAATCCAAATATAGCACACTCATCAGACAGGTCCCAGAGTATGGTGGTATCCCACAAAGCTTTAAGGAAAATCCCTAAAGCGCTACTCAAACGGGGTGTTTTCTAACCACAGTTGGGGTCTTTAAAAAGTTTAGATCCACCTAACTTTTATGGCTCTAACCGTATTTTGCACAAATCAAGGAGGTGTATTCTTCACTGGTTTTGACCAACCTCGAACCGCAAGGATTACAGAGATGCTCTCACGCCAAAGCTTGAGAGAAGTGAGAGAAAGTCCAAGTCATCATTACTGATGGTGTTATGCAGGCTACTTCAGTCTACACCAATTGTCATGAGTATTAAGTAAAAGTCTAGGAAAATATCATCCTAGTAATTGCTCCTGGGGGATTGTTTCAGTCTTAGATACAGAAACCCGGTTTCTTAACATAATTGCCGTATTTCAGCTTAATTCTGGAAACGAGCAACCGGGTTTCTTAGGGTATCACGCAGAGCGTCCTTTCTTAGTAGAGCTCTTCTTCTTTGTGAGTTTCTATGGTACAGTCAGACTTGGCATAGGCGACGCAGGTGAGGATCATTCCGGCCTCGATTTGGTCGTCGTCCAAGAAAGATTGGTCGGATTGGTCAATTGTGCCTGATATGAGTTTGCCGGCGCAGGTGGAGCAAGCTCCAGCGCGACAAGAGTAGGGGAGGTCGAGTCCTGCTTCTTCAGCAGCATCGAGAATGTAAGTATCTTCATCAACCTCAATGGTCTGGTTAAGTCCTTCGGCTTCGCTGACGAGGGTAACTTTGTAAGTTGCCATGCACTAAATCCTCTCAAAAATTCAACAAGATTGATAATTTTTCCTAATGCAACCTTCAAGGCTCTATTAGCTTTGAGGTGAGCTCTTAGGTTTGTTCCCTCTATGATAGTAGGGGAAAGAAGCAAGGTTGCAACACTTATTTACAAAAAATTTGAATGGGATTAGTTATAACTTTTTCTAATTTCATCTTGATTACTTATACCTATGTTGGGTTCAGCCTTGTGATACTGTTGCCGCAAGACTTGCGCTAAACCACCGGGTTTCTAGGAAAAATCATATTTTGAGCCCTACAGCACAAAAACCGGGTTGTTGGTATGCGGTGTGTCGATCGAGTTTCAGCAAGACTGGCTGCAAGGCAAGTCCCCGCCGGCGTTGAAATGTATAGTTAGAATCGCATCAAGACTTGGGTGTTGAAGGCTCGATCGAATAAATCGCACCACAACCACAGCTTAAAATCGGGGCGATAAAACCCTAAACCCCTGCAGCGCAAGTCTGTAACTATCTAAAATCTTAAATCTCAAATCCCATGACTAATATTGATACTCGCTTTGGTTTTTCGGTTAATTCTCCAATTCGCGTGGGGATTGTGGGTACTGGTTTTGCCGCTAAGTTGAGGGCCGAGACAATTCAAGCTGATGGGCGATCGAACTTGGTAGCAGTTGCGGGCCACTCCCCGGATAAAACCGCAGCATTTTGTCAAGGCTTCGGGGCAGAAGCTGCGGTTTCCTGGCGCAAGCTAGTAGAAAGAGACGATTTAGATTTGGTAATCGTCTGTACCGTGAACCGGGATCACGGGGCGATCGTCCTGGCGGCGCTAGAAAGTAACAAGCACGTTGTGGTGGAATATCCTCTATCTTTAAACGTATCTGAAGCAGAAAGGGCGATCGAACTTGCCGCCCAAAAGCAAAAACTCCTCCACATCGAACACATCGAACTGTTAGGCGGTTTGCACCAAGCCATCAAAGAATCTTTGCCATTAGTCGGTAAAGTTTTTTACGCCCGCTACATTACTATGAGTCCTCAACACCCAGCGCCGCAGCGGTGGACTTATCAACATTCCCTCTTTGGCTTTCCGTTAGTTGGTGCAATTTCGCGACTGCACCGATTTACTGATTTGTTCGGGGAAGTGGCAAGCGTTAACTGTCAAGCTCAATTTTGGGACAGTCAGCCGGATTTCTACAAAGCTTGTTTGTGCAATGCACAGTTGCGCTTTGCCAATGGCCTTGTCGCTGAAGCTGTTTATGGAAAAGGAGAGACTTTTTGGCAGTCTGAAAACATTTTTACTATCTACGGTGAAGAAGGAACGCTGGTTTTTACTCCCGAATCCGGTCAATTAATTCAGGGAGAAAATCGGCGCAACCTCAAAGTAGGAACGCGGCGCGGTTTGTTTGCCAAAGACACCGATATGGTGTTGGAATTTTTGTTAAAAGGTACGCCTTTGTACGTGGATAATGCCAGTAGTTTGTACGCTTTGAAGGTGGCAGATGCGGCGAGGCGATCGAGCGAAAATAGGCAAAATTTCGCACTTATAAATCCGTAAAAAGGAGCGAACATGAGGTTATTAGACTTTGGTAAAAATCGCTGATAACTCATAAGATATTGGGACAACTCAGCTAAAAGTGCTGCTCAGCAACTCCGCAATCTGCCGATCGATATTGGTCTGGTGAAAACGCCGACTAGCCATATAGTAGGCCGATTGGGCGATCGCGATGTTATACTCAGGTTGGTTATGACAGGTATTAATAACTTCTGCGAGTTGGTCTGGCTTGCCGGGAGGAACCAAAAAGCCATTGATGCCCGGTTCTATTAATTCAATAGCCCATCCAGATTGAGCAGCAACTATAGGTCTACCACACAGCATAGCCTCGACAATAACTCGGCCAAAAGGTTCGGGTGCGTTTGAGGTATGTGCAACTAAATCACAAATTGCCATTAACTGCGGAATCTCTGAACGAAAGCCTAAAAACTTAACTCGATTTTTAAGTCCTAATTCTGCCACTTGTTTGTGTAATTGCTTGGACAGAATCCTGCTCGCCCAAGAGCCCATCACCCACTAAAATAGCTGTTACATTTTTGGGACAGTAGGTAAGTGCTTCAATTAAAATATGTTGACCTTTCCAAGGTGACAATCGGCTGAAATGACCTACGATAAATTGCCCATCAAGTTCTAGCTGTGTCTTGAGTTGGCTAATTTTAGAGCGCTCTGATAGACTTCAGGTTCAAAGCCATTGTAGACGACATCGATTATGTCCGAGCGTCCTCCTGCTTCGAGGAAAGCAGCCTGACTTGCTTTGGAGTTAGCAATAACCAATGGTGCAAAGGGATTAGCCAAAGTTACAGCTACTTTTAAGTTAGTTGGGCTGAAATAGCCTGTAGATAAAATGTCATGCAAATGATACACGAGAGGGCGACGACTCAAAAAGCTAGCTAATGCACCCACCACTAAAGCTTTTTGCGTGTTGGCGTAGATCAAATCCTATTGACGAGCTTTTGGAACAACTTTAGCAATCAAAGGAGTAGCGCGGTTACACTACTTAAACTCTGGCTCAAGCTGCTTTCTTTACGAACTTTTATCGCTTCATTCGCTAACACCTCAACGGGAATTTGCTGTTGCTCTAATAATGGCTTAAAAGAACCATCTACAAATAAGCCAACTAGACAGCTATCTCGATAGGGTTTGGCAATATTTATTAGGCAAAGCTCTGCGCTACCAGGCTTACCGCTCTGGTCGAAAAATAGTATTTTCATCTGTTTTTTAACCGGACAAGTTTTCCATATATTCTACAGGAATTACGCGATTTTTCAAGTGTGAAACTATCTGTAGTGGTAAAACTTGCAAAATAGGAAAACTATATATAGCAATCCTAAATCATTCTCATAATTATTGTAGGGGCAATCCGACCCCTACTCCCCGTGGTTGCCCGATAGATAGGGGGTAGGCACGGGGAGTAGGGGTAGCACTACCCCTACAAATTTATCTGAATCATTTAGGATTGCTATAGTGAAAAATGTAGATTAATTGCATCAGGTTTGGCATATTTACTATGCCAAAAATTGGAGCGAATCAACCAAAGCCGTTCCCAGAGTCGCTGTTCGGGTTCAGCTAAATTAGTGAGTTTTACGCCGGAGTTTGACTGAGTTTCTGGTAGACCTACTCCACACAATTCAACTCGATCTTGACTGGCTGCTAATTGATGCGTAAGCTCATATATATCAATCCTAAATCATTTGCATAATTATTGTAGGGGCAATCCCACGCCCGGTTGCCCGATAGATAGGGGGTAGGCACTCTTAGCACTACCCCTACAAATTTATCTGAATCATTTAGGATTGCTATACATATCGATCCAAGCGTACTCGCTCAGGCTGTGTTTCGCATCTTGACGGCTTATTAATTCTGTAATTTACAGTGTGTGTGATGAAACACCTTATCTGTGGGTTTGCGCGAAAATATTGACTGTGAATTCATTATTTTATCCCTTATTTTTATTGTTAATCTTAATGTCCCGAACTAAACAATAACCTTTAGTAAAGTGATAATAAAGCTTGTCCCCTTGCCCTCTGCACTTTCAACCGCAAGTGTCCCTTTATGGGCTTCAATAATACTCTTTGCTAAAAATAATCCTAATCCCCAGCCGGTTTGCTCCTGGGCACAAATGGTTCGACGAAATTGTTGAAATAGGATGGATTGAGCGTCTATGGCGATCGGATTGCCTTCATTATGGATAGTAAGGCTGACCTGCGTTTGGGTTTGCTGGAGCGTGAGTGTAATCGGCGTACTAGGCGCACCATATTTCACAGCGTTAATTGCTAAATTTTCAATCACCCGCCGTATTTCTTTACGGCTGCAAAAAGTCCTGATAGCAGGGTCAGAAACCACAATAAACCGCTCTCCATAGGCGAATCTCAAATCGTTTACTACCTCTTGGACTAGCATCTCAAAATCGCATTCTTCAAATTCAATCTTTAAGCTCTGCCCTGCCCGCAGCCGACTCGCATCTAGCAGATTTTGAATCATCGAATCCAGCCGATTGATCGCACTGAGCATCCTCGTCGCTACATCCCTATGGCTGTCTCCTGTTTCAAGCCGCCGCAGAGTTAGTTGAGTTCCCATTTTTACGACATTGATGGGATTTCTGAGGTCGTGAGTTAACGTCACCATAAATAATTCTTGAATATCTCGCAGCGTTTCGGAGAATTGAGTGGCTGCGTCATTAACGGCTTGCTCGATGGAGCCGATAATAATGTCTCGATCCTGCACTCCTAAAGGTGCTTCTTCTTCTAAAACTTGAAATATTACTTGACGGAGGAGGTGATACTCGAAAATGAGGTGAGTCATGGAGTAGTCAGCATACCCCGCCCGTTCATGCCCATGCAGCTTGCCAATCCGCGTACTTTCTACCTCGTCGGCTGTGATTCGGGCAGGTGTCCTGACAATTCTGTTTGAGAGTTCATCTACCAGTTGGTTTAAGTACAGAGGTAGGGAATCTTGCAAGACAAGAGAATTTTGATGCGTTGATGCACCGACTTCATCACGCGCCCGCTTCTCCCACATCCCCATAATTTTTTCAGCATTTTGTTTAAGACGGTCAGACGCTTCGTTCGACATCGATTCTGATTTTCTGCATGAGTGGCTCTTGAGAAAGCATTATACAGGACTTTCCAGATAATATAAGTGAAGTACCCCCCGGAAGCCGAGTTTCTTGCTGAAACTCGGCTTCCGGGGGGTACTTTATAAAGGTGAAATTTGCTGTGATTAAGGAATTAAACCCGCCATGATATTAATACTCCTCCCTACAAGTGCGGTATTCAAGAAAGAGGAGAGAATGCTAGAGCAATCAAGCTCATCGCCTCAGCGCGAGCTAGTCTGTACATCTGAAACTTGAGTGGTCATGCCCATAACAAAAGAAGAGTTTGCGTAGATTTTTGAGGTAAGGTCATGGTCGATAGGATTTATTGATTTTTACCTACTTATTGAAGTTTCCACGCAATTAGACCAACAAGCACAATCAGACCTAATGCTCTACGAAAGTAATTAACGCCTTGAAATAATTCTTCCCAAGCCCAAGTAAACAAAGAGCCAAAGGCTACTAGCTCCAACCCTAAATTAATTTTACCTGTTGTAACTATGAGCGTTAATAAACTAGCTACAATCCCCACGCTCAGTGGTAGATTTGGCATCTGAGCTATAACAATTTTGCCTTCGCTGTCCCGGAATGTGCGATCGAACAATGTGTTTTCCATGAGTTTCTCGTGTCAATGTAATAAACAGAACTAGGTTAACAGTAAATACTGTAGACAGTTTTGGGAACGATACTACAAGCTTTACAGAACAAGAAGCATAAAAAAGTCAACTTAAATGCAAGTCAGGAGGGGAGATGACATTGATTTAATTATCCGCCGTGGCTCAAAGTATTTAGTAAATAAGCCATTCAGACCTAGAAAAACTGTCCGCGCTCTTGAACAACATTTAAACATCAGGTTTATGCTTGTTTATGCTTGAGAAAGTTGGTTTTATTGATTCCCATTCATGAATTTATCCGGGTTATTTTTGTCATTATTCTAAATATTTTTGCCGTGAGGGGTTATACAGTAGTTTTATAGTAAAATTAATAAATTTAAATATCCTCTCTCGCTTGGAATAGTTTAGATGAGAATATTATCTATAATTGGACAGACATAATCTTTTTTATACTATCGCATCGAGAGCGATCGACCTCATGCTCAAATCCAAGGTTAGCAATTCACAGGTCTAAACCTTTTAGTAAAGCAGGCTTGAACCTCTGTTGGCAGTGGAGTTTTCTGTTTCCACACCTTGAATTGATTGTGTAGCCGCTATTTCTGCTCGATCGCTCTCAGCATCCTGACTCAGAAAAAATGTAGCCAGCATGGCTCTCAAATAACCGCATAGGCGATCGCACACAACGCCAGCAAAAAACAAAGCACCCCTCCTTGGGCTGGTTTCGGAAAGTAATCAGAGCCGATCGTACTCATCAACATTCCCGTCAACCACAGCGCAGTGGTATGGGAGTATCTCATATTCGTCAAAATACTTCTTCTGGCTCCTTCCTTCTTCCTCTTCCCTCCTGCCTTCTGCCCCGCAGCAAGAGAGCCTCAAAACTCCAATTTCTAGCTGGCTGCTTTCATTGAGATGCTCCCAGTGCCCTAGTCATTAATGCCAGCACTAGCATTAGGAAATTCGCACTCAAAAGAGAGACAGCCCAGCAATAGCACAACATCATCGAAACCCCCAATTGTCTGGTTTTGGATAGGGACTCATGGGGATTACGATGCAATATTAGCTCAGAAATAGAGTCTTCGATAGACTGTCATGATAGACGTTTAAAACTTTTTTTATTTAGAAAATCAGGCAATCAAAGTGTTGGATAATCTAGCCAAAATGATGATTTATATACAAAAAAGATTGTTTGCATAAATAACTTCCCAGCGCTACTCTGCCTTCTAGAACTTTCTTCATCCGCAAAACCAAAGAAACCGGGTTTTTTACCAAATTTGTGGGCTGTAACGAAGTATTTCGCAAAAACCCGGTTTCTAATCACCCTTCCGTAAGTCTTGTAGAACTTTTTTCATCCTATCTTAGGCATGGGTAGATCAAAGAAAAAGTAGGAGCAATTCATGAATTGCCCCTACTTTTTCGATTCAATTAGTTTCCCCAACGAGTGGGGACTTCGGTTAGATATACGCTTAGTCCTGAGCCTTATGTGGCTGTTTCCATTCAATTAGTTTCCCCAGCGAGTGGGGACATACTGACTGGCGACAGTTCCTTCGACACCTCTCAGTTTCCATTCAATTAGTTTCCCCAGCGAGTGGGGAGTGGTTGCCGGAAAATACGTCTCCGTCGCGTGGCGAACAAGTTTCCATTCAATTAGTTTCCCCAGCGAGTGGGGAGAAATTATCCATCAGACGATCGGTTTACTGCTGATAATTTTGCGTTTCCATTTAATTAGTTTCCCCAGCGAGTGGGGAGTCGGCGCTCGGTTTGTAAGTAAAAAAGTAGCTGAGGTCAAGTTTCCATTCAATTAGTTTCCCCAGCGAGTGGGGAGTACAAACTACTAAAATCCGGGATCTGGTAGGGTTTGGGTTTCCATTCAATTAGTTTCCCCAGCGAGTGGGGAGGTTATCTTCTTTATCTACAACTTTACCTATTAAGTTTCCATTCAATTAGTTTCCCCAGCGAGTGGGGAGTCACAATGCTTTTAGTTGCGGACATGGACCAAACTCTAAGTTTCCATTCAATTAGTTTCCCCAGCGAGTGGGGAGTTTAAGAGGTAATATTTATGAATTGGGAAACTAAAAGTAATGTTTCCATTCAATTAGTTTCCCCAGCGAGTGGGGAGACCTCCATCTTACACCCTATTACAGCGCAAAGTGTCCAGAGGCAATTTGCGAGGCTCAAGCATTTTTCATGGAAATCAAACCTGTGTTCGCTCACAAATAATCCCTGAAACCCTTACCCAGCAATGCTGCGAGGCTCACGACGCAAAAATGTCATTTCAGCTAATTTACCGCCAGCCTCGCAACCAACCTGACTCCGACTCCCCAAAATCGAACTCAGCCACTCCCCTCATCTCCCTCCCCGCTGACAGATGAATTTTTTGTCAAAAAGGACGATCGCACAGTGGTAAGCTACCAAAGGCATTGAAATATCTAAGGTAGAGAAAAGTTAAAATGTCGGCATTAAATGAAGTTCCCTTGTTGTTGCGGGCAGCCCGCGGCGAAACCCTAGACCGCCCGCCCGTGTGGATGATGCGTCAAGCCGGCCGCTACATGAAGGCTTATCGAGATTTGCGAGAAAAGTATCCCTCGTTTCGCGAACGTTCCGAAATTCCCGAAGTTGCGATCGAAGTTTCCCTTCAGCCGTGGCGCGCGTTTCAACCCGACGGCGTAATTCTGTTTTCCGATATTGTCACACCCATGCCCGGTTTGGGTATTGACATGGACATCGCCGAAGGCAAAGGCCCGATTATCCACTCACCCATCCGCACTCAGCAGCAAATCGACAACCTGCAACCCCTGAACCCGGAAGAAAGCTTGCCGTTTATCAAAACAATCCTGAAATCCCTGCGCGAGGAAGTCGGCAACAAATCCACCGTGCTCGGCTTTGTCGGCGCGCCGTGGACGCTGGCGGCCTATGCCGTTGAGGGCAAAGGTTCTAAGGATTATGCCATCATCAAAAACATGGCATTTTCCGATCCAACTTTACTGCATCAGTTGCTCTCAAAATTCGCAGATGCGATCGCCGTTTACGTGCGCTATCAAATCGACTGCGGCGCGCAAGTAGTGCAAATGTTCGACTCCTGGGCCGGGCAACTGTCTCCGCAAGACTACGACACCTTCGCTTTACCTTACCAGAAACAGGTGTTTGAGCAAGTCAAAAAAACCCATCCCGACACCCCACTAATTCTGTTAGTCACCGGTAGCGCCGGCCTCCTCGAACGCATGACAACATCCGGCGCCGATATCATCAGCGTCGATTGGACGGTTGACATGGCCGACGCGCGCCGACGTTTGGGCCCCAATATGAACGTTCAGGGAAATCTCGATCCGGGCGTGTTGTTTGGTTCTCAACCGTTTATTCGCGATCGAATTCTTGATACAATTCGCAAAGCGGGCCCGCGCGGACACATCCTCAACTTGGGACACGGCGTGTTACCGGGAACTCCCGAAGACAACGTGCGTTTCTTCTTTGAAACGGCAAAACAAGCCGACAAATTGCTTGCAGTTGCTGCTTGAGTCCGACAATCCGACAGGGGTTGCAACCCCTGTCTCATAGCTAAAGTCCTCTTAAGAGGACTAAAGATTAATATTTCAGTCGGTTTTAACTGACATCTTGCAGCAATATCAATAAGAGGATTTTTCGTGGGGTCGGGCGGGTTTATAGAACCTATTTGCAAGCTTTAAGGCTGTTAGCGAACCCGCCCCTACGGCTAATTGAGAATGGTGCAAGATCTCAGTTTTAACTCACCGAAGAGCACCCTTGCCAATAAAACATCCCGTAGGGGCGGGTTCACCAATAGCTTTAAAGAGTGCAGACAGGTTAAATAAACCCGCCCCCAGCCACAAAAAAGCCCTTTATTAACAATGGTGCTCTTCAGTCGGTTTCAACCGACTTTTGCTATTAGCCAGGGGTTGAAACCCCTGGCAGATTGCAGGAGAATGAAACAGCCCTATTCTCCCCCTTGCCGTCCCCCCCTTCCCCTTCTGCAAAATGAACGCCAAAAAAATTTTCATAACGGGTGCAAGTGGCTGTATCGGTCACTACATGGCCGAAACTTTGATTCAAGAAACAAACCACGAACTTTACCTCTTAGTTCGCAACCCCGAAAAATTAAAATTCGACTGGAAAGCCCGCCCCGGCATCCATATATTACAAGGCGATATGCGAGATATCGAGCAATTTGCCGAACTTCTCCAAACAATAAATGTAGCAATTGTAGCAGCTACTGCTTGGGGAGGAACTCAAGAGGTTTTTGATGTTAACGTAACCAAAACTCTCCAGCTAATTCAACTACTTTCGCCACAGACTTGCCAACAAGTAATTTATTTCTCAACAGCAAGTATTCTGGGTCGAGACAACAATTTGCTCAAAGAAGCCGGGGAACTGGGGACAGATTATATCAGCTCAAAATACAACTGCATGGTGCATTTGTCTGCCTTAAAAAATGTGGCTCCCATTACGGCACTTTACCCGACATTAGTATTGGGAGGAGACGCCGAAAAACCAGTCTCTCACTTGTCATCGGGCCTGCCACTTGTGGCTAAATGGATTGGTTTGATTCGCTGGTTTAAGGCAGATGGTAGTTTTCACTTCATCCACGGCGCAGATATTGCTAAAGTAGTTAATTATTTAGTTGAACATCCGCCTGCTTCCGAGGAACCGCGACATTTTGTGCTAGGAAATCCGGCGATTACAGCTAACGAAGTGGTAGAACAAGCTTGCCAGTATTTGAATAAAAAGATATTTTTTAGGATTACTCTGTCACCTTGGCTAGCCGATTTCTTTATTTGGCTGTTCCGAATTCAGGTGGCTGCTTGGGATAGATTTTGCATCAGCTACCGCCATTTTACCTATCAAAATCTTGTGAATCCCGAAAGCATAGGAATGCCGAGTTACTGCGGCACAGTTGCCGATATGTTAAGAACTAGCGGGATTCCAGGCAAAGATTCAAATTAGTCCGTACACTCCGCACCAATAATCGGACGGGCTAGAAGCCCATCCCACAAGAAAGATTGTGGGATGGGCTTCTAGCCCGTCCCTAATTATTTTTGCGCTTCTCAAATCCCATCCCACAAGAAAAACAATTTTTGGGATGGGCTTCTAGCCCATCCCTAATTCTTTATGCTATTCAAGTCTAGTGTTTCAAATTCTTTTTTGCCTTAGTCCCATGCTTTTTAAATGCGATTATCGTCAATTAAGGGTCAAATAGGATAAGATATCAGCATTTGCACACTTTAACAGGGAACTGCAAGCTAAAAATTGCGCTCATTTTGTTGGTCTTAGGGGGTGTCACCCCTCGCCAGATATTCGATCGAGTGCAAGATCGTAATTTTAGCCTTAACGTCAGAAACCTCAGCCTAAAGGCGTGAGGCTTGAAAGAGAAATCTAACAGGCCATTCTGACCAGACTAAGCTTTAAATAGCTACGTTATTTAGGTCACGACACCCGCTTGATGCGAAGCTAGTCCCTTGCTCTGTCGCTAGTGGTTAAACAGTCTTAAGGTCACGCTCGACAGTGCTGCTAGCCGGCGCAAGCCTTTATAACTTTGTCGAAGCTAACTTTACCCCAGAAATGGGAGTTTGGGGCAACCATTCCCCAAAAATCGGAGAGGTTGCATAAAATTCCCTCTCCGACCCCGAAAGGGGATTTAATTCAATGTAAAGCCGTCCTATAAGGACGGGGCTTCAGACCCAGTTTTTTGGTGAGGTTTAACATATAATGCGAGTTCTTTTAGTTTACCCGCTGTTTCCGAAAACATTTTGGTCTTACGAGAAAATCCTAGAATTAGTCGATCGTAAAGTGCTGCTGCCACCGCTGGGTTTGGTAACGGTAGCAGCTATTTTACCCCAAGAATGGGAATTTAAGTTAGTCGATCGCAATATTAGACAAATCACCGAAGCAGAATGGGAATGGGCAGAGCTCGTTATTCTCTCGGCAATGATTGTCCAAAAAGAAGATTTGCTAGACATAATTCGCGAAGCAAAACGGCGCGGTAAATCCGTAGCTTGTGGCGGCCCTTACCCCACCTCTGTACCCGAAGAACCTCAAGCAGCGGGCATAGATTACCTGATTCTCGACGAAGGCGAAATCACCTTGCCGATGTTTGTCGAAGCAATAGGGCGCGGCGAAAAAAGCGGAATTTATCGATCGGACGGCGTAAAACCCGATGTTACCACAACCCCAGTCCCCCGCTTCGATTTGCTGGAATTAGACGCCTACGACTCAATGTCAATTCAATTTTCCCGAGGCTGTCCTTTCCAGTGCGAATTCTGCGATATCATCGTCCTCTACGGCCGCAAACCTCGCACCAAAAACCCCCAACAATTGATAGCAGAATTAGACTATCTCTACAACTTGGGCTGGCGGCGCGGCGTGTTCATGGTAGACGACAACTTTATCGGCAACAAACGCAGCGTCAAACTGTTGCTAAAAGACTTAAAAGTCTGGCAAGAAGAACACAAATTCCCGTTTACTTTCAACACAGAAGCATCCATCGATTTAGCCCAAGATCAAGAATTGATGGACATGATGGTTGCTTGCAATTTCAATGCAGTGTTTCTAGGGATTGAAACTCCCGATGAAGAAAGCCTGCAAATGACCAAGAAATTCCAAAATACCCGCAATTCCCTGATCGAATCCGTAGAGTTAATCGCCAAATCCGGTTTGCGAGTAATGGCCGGATTTATCATCGGATTCGACGGGGAAAAACCCGGTGCCGGTCAGCGGATTGTCAAGTTTGCCGAAGCAGCAGCTATTCCGAGCACAACCTTTGGAATGCTGCAAGCTTTGCCGCATACTGCATTGTCCCACAGACTAGCAAAAGAAGGGCGGTTGCGCGACAAATCTGGCAACCTCAACCAGACTACCTTGATGAACTTCATTCCGACGCGGCCTCTCGAAGATATTGCCCGCGAATATGTCGAGGCATTCTGCGAAGTGTACGATGCTGAGAAATATTTAGACCGGACTTATCGCCATTTCTTAATGTTAGGTGCACCCACAGCAAAGATACCTGCAAGAGTTCCCAGTTGGATAGACTTGCGAGCACTGCTAACTGTGGTTTGGCGGCAGGGAGTCAAGCGCAAAACTCGCTGGAAGTTTTGGCATCATTTGTTCAGCATTCTCAAACGCAATCCTGCTGTTTGGGATCATTATTTAACAGTGTGTGCTCACAACGAGCATTTCCTGGAATACCGCCAAATTGTGCGGGATGAAATTGAAGCTCAATTGGCTGACTTTTTGGCTAATGAGTCTCAAACTGTATATCAAGAACCTGTTGCTGTTGAGGAAAAGCAAGTGCAAGCGGTTTAGGGTTGGAGAATTCTACCTAATAGCCAGATAGCCGACTTCTTAAACAAGTCGAGTATCTGGCTATTCTCTTTTGTTATCTGGGCTTACTGATAAAATTTTTGCCTTCTTCATCACCACACCCGCTGAATTGGATAAGCATCAAAAGCCTCATCACGACTAATCAAAACTAGCGAATGATTCATCGTCTGTGCTACCAGAATGCGATCGAAAGGATCTCGATGATGCAGAGGAAGACCTGCGTAAATCTCAGTGTCTTCAAATGTAATTGGTAGAATTTGAGCGTTAATGTATTGCAATTCCTTCGGCAGGTCTTCAAATGGCCGATTCAGTTGAAGCTTACTGACATTGATTTTAATAGAGATTTCCCAAAGGCTGGCAATACTAAAATACAAACCTGTTTTAGTATCGATCGCTTCTTTTGCTTTACTACCTAGATTGGAATCGCCAAGCAAATACCACAGAAAGGCATGAGTATCTAAAAGGAAGTTCATGTTACATATATTCCTTTAAATCTTCCAGCGGTTCATCGAAATCATCAGACATAACGATCTGACCTGCCCAACTACCATAACCATGAGGTTGTTCAAGTTGTTCTTGAGATGATTCAGTTTTTGCGTGTTTTTCAAGTAAATATTTTGCATAATGCAATATCTCTTGTTTGAGAGATTCTGGCATCTTGACGAGAGTTTGAAAAATCTCTATATCGATAGTCATGATTTATGTGGAATTTTTACTATGTCATATTCACCAATTATACCGTAATTGCAGTCACAGGGTATTTAGAATGGCTATCTCGTTTAATCTAGTTTCCAAGCAGAGTCTGGAAATGTCATATCCTGCGGCTCTACCCCCTCTTGAGAGCAGGCGAGAGAGCCTCCAGAGGCATTCCCAGTTTCTGACTGAAAACTTGAAATACTACTATTGGCGACAGCAGTTATTTCGGCAGATAGAGGCGCGATCGCCCCCAAATATGAAAATCTAATTAGAAGCTCAAAAATATCAAAATAGCGATCGCCCTCAACCCGCCATGTTAGGAACAAATCAACTCAGAACCGCCGCTCTCTTAGGACTCCTAAGCGGCCTTCTCGTTTTAGGAAGTTATTATTTAATCGGCAACGAGCAAGGACTTTACATCGGTTTAGCGCTAGCCGCCTTCTCAAGTTTTAGCTCTTGGTACTATTCCGACACGGCCGCGTTAATGGCTTACCGCGCTCAGCCGATCGCCCGCAGCGAAGCACCAGAAATCTACGATATGGTAGCATCGCTAAGCGAAAAAGCCCAAATTCCGGTGCCGAAAATATTTCTAGTTCCTACTCAATCTCCCAACGCATTCGCCACAGGGAGAGACCCGGAACACGCGACAATAGCAGTTACTGAAGGCATCATCAAGCTGCTTTCCCGCGAAGAATTGGAAGGCGTTTTAGCGCACGAACTGACACACATCCGCAACCGCGACACCCTCACTCAAGCAGTTGCAGGAACAATTGCCGGTGCAATTACATTTGTCGGGCGAATTCTTACTTTTGGAGCGCTTTACGGCCCGGTAACACGGGATAGCAGACAAGGCGCCAATCCGTTTGGCTTGCTGTTTTTAATCATTTTAGCACCGCTATCAGCAACCGTAATTCAAATGGCGATTTCTCGGACGAGGGAATTTGCAGCCGACAGCGGTGCGGTGGAAATTACCAATAACCCGATCGGTTTAGCAAACGCGCTGCAAAAATTAGAGAAAATGGGTCATGAAATTCCCATGCACGGCAATCCTGCGATGTCGCCGCTGCTGATTGTTAATCCTTTTTCGACTAAAGGTTTGCAGTCACTTTTCCGCACTCACCCGCCGACAGAGGAGCGCATTCAACGCCTTTTGGAAATCGCGCAGCAGCAGCAAGGTACTCCAGTTATGGCCTACGTGCCCGGAATTTGATCGATCGAAAATGCAGCAAGAATATTGAAAAACCAGGTTGTTTGAACCAACCTGGTTTTTGTTTGTTTATAATGGTAGCTGTGGTACGATCGACTCGCACAACTAATTTGCGGCGCGGGTGTGAGTAAGTGATTCCAGAATTCGATGAAAACGGCAATCTACCACGGGGAGTTCATTGGTGCGAATGGGAGGAGTTTGAGGAAAGATTTGGTACGACTGTTCCCAGAAAGAACATGATAAAGGGGTTGAAACTGGCAATGACTCAGTTAAAAGCGGCAGGTGCTAGAACTATCTATATTGATGGTAGTTTTGTTACCAGCAAAGACAAACCTAATGATTTTGATGCTTGTTACGATAGAGAAACTGTAGACAGGGAGTATCTGAGAATCAATGCTCCTAGATTGTTCAATCATCAGGATCGAAATGCCCAAAAAGCTAAGTATCGAGGGGAGATTTTTCCCTCAGACGAACCTGTAGGCAATTACGGAGAAAATTCCTTTGAATTTTTTCAAAGCGACAGAGGGCAAAACAAGAAAGGAATTATAGCGATCGATTTAATGAGGTGGGAACCGTGATTAAAAATGAATTTGAGTACGGAGTCAGCAAAGATTGGGTGCAAAAATTCAACAAAACTCTAGCAGCAATGGAGCGGGATGAAGAAGCAAAAAGAAAGGACTTCCTCAAATGGGATGCTGGTAGAGGTTCGATTCAGCGCCATTTGGATCAGTTGCACGAAGAAATAGCAGAATATGAACGATTGATGGCGTGGGACAAGAGTAAGCCGATCGAACTTGTAGTTGAGAATTTCAATAAACTATCAGATGCTTTAATTAAAGCTCGAATGGCAGCAAAAATCAGCGTGGAAGAACTAGCAGAAAGGTTGGATATGGACCCTGAACGCCTTAAGGAACACGAGAAGAAAGATTATCAAGGTGCTAGTTATATGGAACTCCTTGAAATTAGCTGTGTTTTGGGGCTGGAGTTTAAGACGGCTGTGATGCAGGTCGATTTTGAGGAAATAGAGTTTACCAAACAAACAATAGCAGAATCGCGCTATCGAAAAAAGAAGAAGGCAAGTAAAACCGCCTAAAGATTTGAGGGTGCGATCGCGAAGACTACTGAGTTGATTGGGTTTGTTGGGTGTAAATTAGATAGGCGGGGGGCGAGGTCTCCACTAAAAGGATTTACCCCACGCTCAGCAATTCATCCAGCTTGTTCTTTAAGTCCGGTGATGCTAGTAGTGGTCTATAAACTTCACCTTCATAGGGCTTCCAAACATATCCAAGACTGAACGATCGAAAAACCGAAGATGCTCCCGTTGCTTGCCAAACAGCTTCAGCTAAAACCAATCCAGGAAAAACCAAGGCAGGCTCTTCAATCAATTCGCTGTAGGTTCTAAACTCATCTACTTCCATACCAACTAAAGCATACCGAAACGGTGGAGCAAACCGCAAACTCTGATACAGAAATATACCTATTTCCGTCATTAAATAAGCACTTTCTGGAGTGTCAATGCCAATCTCACTGATGCCACTTGGACAAACTCGACACCACCAATTTTCTTCTATGTCCTGAAAAATTTCTGCCCGACATTGGGAATGTCTACCGTTTGAGATCACCCAGGAAATTTCATTGAAATATTGAGCAAATTGCTGTGCTTCCGATTGCTTTGTGCCACATTCAGCCGATAAGCTAAACACCCATGCCATTTCTGTTCTCCCGTTGAGTAAATTAAACTATCAAACTTTTTCCCATTCGCTCTGTGTCTGGGCGAGGGCTGCTTCATATTTCTCTAAAAGCATTGTAGCGCTTGGCAAAATACTCACATGAGTTGGACTATCTTGCACAGCTTCAATATCTCCGAGGATCTTGCTGTCGTCAATCTGCCAAAGAGGATCTTTTCCTGTTCCGCCAAATTTTGGGGGTTTGCGGAATGGTGGTAAGCCTTCGATAGAGAGGGATACAGACATTCCTTTTGTGTTTCTAATGGCTACAGTGACAGACTCCTCTGAAGACTTGCGTTCTGTTTCTGGTAGTAAATAACCTTGTTCATCCAACCACTCTTTGGGCACTTGCTCAACATCAATGTCAATACTGGGTCTGACTCCCAGTAGCCTCGCGTTGCGTCCCATTTTGGGTTTACCGTTTTCTTCTGCCATGCCTCGATAATAGAGTCTTGCCATTAGCCTTTTATCAGCCCAACTCGATCACCCAACCAATCATAATGTAATTGCTGCATTGGTTTCATGCGCTCCCCTTTTGTGCGTGAAGGGCGATCGCGCAACTCGTAGAATCATCGCGCTGTTTGGTATTTGCTGCAATACACCAATATCTTTCAACCGTCCACTGCCACGGGGTTTTTATGCGGCGAGGGTAGTCACTCAGCAACCTTATTGACGTTTGCTTTAGGAATTTTATTAATTTCGCAGTACATATTACATTGCTGCACCAACTCTGATTTAATAGCAAAAAACTCGTTGCACACCATGAAAATTCTGCAAGCATCTCCAAGTGCTCGATGAGGTTTGATCTGATATTTATACTTTGAGGGAAATTTATACTGAAAATTATTTGAGCCAAAGGATTTATTTTTAGCATAAAATCCGATAATCAACGATATTTTATCGAGAGAAAAGAGATAGCCTATCTCTTTTTCAATAATAAGTTGTATGTCAATGACTTGAATATTCGACTTATTGACTTTTGCCCTTTTCAAAAGCCTGAGATCCTCTCTCCCACCAAACAATACAATCTGGTCAACTTTATTCCTATTAAACAGGTTGTGAATGTATTCGCGTAATTCCTTTAGGCATTTAGACCGTAGCTCTCTGGCTAGAACTTTATCAGAGTTTTCTAATCGGTAGCTAGGATGGAATATTTTCTGATACTCTCCTCTTTCAATGTTGGCAACTCTTTCCGAGAATCCAACAGTTTTACCAATGTCATTGATAATATTTTTTCTGACAACTATGTCTACATCATAGGAAAATTTTTTGCTTTCCAATAAAAGCTCCTTGCGCTTTAAATCATATATCACCGCACCAATTTCTGTTGGAAAGAAGTCTGCTCTACTAGAACCATAAATGGGCCCAAACTCCATATCTAAAAATAGAGTATTCATCCACCTACCTCTTAACTAGCCCAACTTTTTAATACGTGACCAAGAATGAATGTCCAAAACTCTCCCCCACTAACTCGCTTAATTTGCAGAATTATTATTATGATACTTATAAATCAAAAGTTTGTCTAGTCAAAAAATGTTCAACTTTGTCCCCCATCGGCTAAATTTCATATACATTAGACATAAAGGCTTAGAATAAATCGACAACTAATAAGCACTCATTCACCTCTCCCAAGGCAACCCGTTATGGTAAAAAAAAACTGTGGGGAATCTGATTGAAGAGTTGGGAATCAGGGCGATAGAATTATTACTAGATGATACCATATTGTTCCCGGAAGATTTGAAAGATGTTTTACAGAAGCAGTTCGATCGCACTTCCGAACTAGAAAAACAAGTTATGTCTTTGTTGGCTAGGGAAAACCAGCCAGTCAACATAGCAAAATTACTAGAAAAAGGACAACTATCATCATCGGATTTACTCAACGCGCTGCAATCTTTATCGCGACGCTGCTTGATAGAAAAAGAAGGAAGTCTTTACACTCTTTCACCTGTATTCAGGCAGTATATCAAAGGGTTGTAACTGAGATGTTGCACCAATATCAATAAAAACCCGGTTTCTATGCTCAATGCGTAAGTCGTATAAAATAGATATAAAATATAAATTGATGCTGCTAGCAATGGAGTCATCCCATGACCGCAACAATTCCTACTCAAACCTTGCCAGAAATCATCTACCCAGACAGCGACGGAAAACCAATGTCTGACAACACCAAACAGTTCCAATTAATCGTCAAAATTCAAGGCGGAATAGATGCTTTATTCAAAGACAACGAAAATGTCTTTGTAGCAGGTGACTTGCTGTGGTATCCCGTCGAAGGAGATAACAAAACACGCCAAGCACCTGATATTATGGTAGCTTTTGGCAGACCAAAAGGCGACAGAGGTTCCTACCAACAGTGGCTTGAAGATAATATTGCGCCGCAAGTTGTCTTTGAAATCATCTCCCCCGGCAACCGACTGGGAGAAATGTTTAAGCTGTTTAAGTTCTACGAGAATTATGGAGTCGAAGAATATTATATCTATGCTCCAGAGGATAATGAGTTAATGGGTTGGGTGCGAAGTGACGGAGAACTCAACTATATTGAATCAATAGAAGGTTGGGTAAGTCCGCGTTTGGAGATACGTTTTGAAACTGCATCGGGAGACTTGGAAATTTATCGTCCCGACGGACTGAAATTTTTGTCTTATGTGGAGTTGTCAAGACAGATGGAACAAGCACAGCAAAAAGCCGATCGCCTATCTGAAAAACTACGAGAAATGGGGATAAATCCAGAGGACATTTTAAGCTGAATTATCTCTACAACGGTTTAATTAAACAGGATTTACGAACTCCGAATCAAGAAACCGGGTTTTTTACCGAATCTGCGCCTACAGCGCGTCTTCTCGTAAAAACCCGGTTTCTGGGCCTCTACTCCCAATAAAGAAACCGGGTTTTTTACCGAATCTGCGCCTACAGCGCGTCTTCTCGTAAAAACCCGGTTTCTGGACTCTCATGGGTAAGTCCTATTCAACCCTGTTAAACTGAAGCCGCCACCTTATCTAAAGGCCGCACTTGACGGAGGAATTCGCGAAGTGCGTCACCTTCCACCACCTCAGTTTCCAACAGTTTCTGCGTAATTGTTTCCAACAATTCCCGATTTGCTTTCAGAATATCCAAAGCTTGCTGATGTGCAGTTTCGACAATTTCCTTCACTTCTTGGTCGATCGCCTCAGCAGTTTGAGCACTTACCGCACGGCGGGCATTTCCCATACCGTCATTGAGGAACATTGATTGTTGACCTCGATCGTAAGCTAGAGGCCCCAAAACCTTACTCATCCCGTAAGTCGTCACCATCCGTTCAGCTAAATCAGTCGCCCTTTGCAAGTCATTTGAAGCGCCAGTAGTAATGCTACCAAACACCACTTCCTCAGCCGATCGCCCGCCCAACAAAGTCGCAATTTGACCCCGCAATTCCGACTCATCTAACAAGAAACGGTCTTCAGTCGGTAACTGCAAAGTATAGCCCAAAGCAGCCATACCGCGAGGGACGATCGAGATTTTGGCAACTTCGCCATTACCAGTCATCAAAGCACCCACCATTGCGTGGCCGACTTCGTGATAAGCAACAATGGTTTTCTCTTTTTCGTTGAGCACGCGGCTTTTCTTCTCCAAGCCAGCCACGATGCGTTCGATCGCCTCTGCAAAGTCTTCCTGTGCTACAGTTAGGCGTTTGTTGCGCGCCGCCAACAAAGCAGCTTCATTCACCAAATTTGCCAAATCTGCGCCGGAAAAACCAGGCGTGCGAGTGGCGATCGCCTTCAAATTAATATCCGGGCCCAGCTTGACTTTTTGAGCGTGAATGTTCAAAATTTCTTCGCGGCCAGATAAATCCGGGCGATCGACTAAAACTTGGCGATCGAAACGGCCAGGGCGCAACAAAGCAGCATCCAAACTTTCCGGGCGGTTAGTTGCAGCCAGCACAATTACCGTAGTATTGCCCGCCGCAAAACCGTCCATTTCAGTTAATAATTGATTGAGAGTTTGTTCGCGCTCATCATTCCCACCGAAGCTAGCGTTACTGCTACGAGATTTGCCTATCGCGTCCAATTCATCAATGAAAATAATACAAGGAGCCTGTTTCTTAGCCTGCTCGAATAAATCTCTAACTCTTGCAGAACCAACACCTACAAACAGTTCCACAAACTCCGAACCGGAGATGCTAAAAAACGGCACGCCAGCTTCACCAGCTACTGCTTTTGCTAACAGCGTTTTGCCCGTTCCCGGAGGCCCGACTAACAGCACGCCTTTCGGAATTCTCGCGCCAATTGCCGTAAAGCGATCGGGAGTTTTCAGGAATTCAACAACTTCGACTAATTCAGTTTTAGCCTCTTCTACTCCAGCCACATCAGCAAAAGTAATTTTCGCCGATTCGCCTTCTACATAGACCTTAGCTTTGCTTTTGCCCAGCGAGAGCGCGCCCTGTGGCCCGCCGCCCTGCCTGTTCATGAAAAATTGAAAAATCGCCACAAAAATCAGCGGCGGCACTACCCAGCTTAAAACACTGCCGATCCAGCCATTTTTAGCCGGGGGAGTTGCCGCAAATTCAACGCCTTTTTCTTGCAAAAGTTTAGGAAGTTCCAGGTCAAAAATCGGCGTAGTGGAGAGCACTTGACCGGGTTTATCGCCTTCGCCTTTGAGTTGGTAGCGAATTTCATTTTGACCTACCGAAGCTCGCACTACATCTTGTTCTTGTACTTGATGGACGAACAAGCTGTAAGGCACTTGCGGAATTTGCGGGCCGAACAAATTCGGCAAAAAGATATTGGCCAGCAGAAACAGACTTGAGAGCAATAACAAAATATTGCTAATTTGCCGAAAACGAGGTGGTTGGGGCTGGTCTTTAATTGCCATTGATAACCGTCATCCTTTAATTTAAACCAGTTTTATTCATTTATTTTCTCACCAAATACCCACACACTGTTAAGCGGATTTCCTCACTTGATGGGTGGGTTAACCAGCCACTGTTGCTTTGAGCAAATTCAAAACTAACAATAATCGGATGGTGATATTCGGTGCACCTTGCCTCTATCTCTGGTGAGCATTTCGCACCGAATATTTATGCAGCTTCCGGGTTTAACTGAATCATTTCCCAAGTGGTATAAGTGCCGATCGCACCCCAAATCGCGTAAGGCAAAAGTAACAAAGCGGCGGTTTGAGAAATCGGCAAAACAGCCAACGTCAACACAACTCCCAAAATCTCGCCAGCCCCTCCCAAAATCGTCCCTACTTTGAGACTTTTGGCTCTGAGAGTAGCAGGAATATAAGCAACTGTGACAATTTCTAAAAGCAAGTACAAAGCCATCAACAGCCATGTTTTGAGACTACTGGGTTCCTGTTCCCACACGAAAGTAGCGCTGCCGGCCCCGCAAGCAAAAATCACCGTCCAAATTAACGGAATAGCAGGCTCAAAAAACATCCAATCCGGTCTTTGAAGTTTGACGGCCCAGTTAATATCGCGCAGTTTAAAAAACAGAGTACCGAAGGCGACTGAGAAAGTCACACCGCCGATAATCATCCAAGATTCAATCATGATTTTCAACTTTCCAATTGCTCGATCGCTCATTAAGTCGATCGTGTCAAATCAAAGCCGAACTTAGATCCGCCTATAGTAATAACTTTTGTAAAGCCCGATGCAATTATTGCTAACCGCCCGACACATTTTTAGCAAACTCTTCGCGTCCAGACACCAAATTAGCTGGAACCCCGTTAGGGAAATTTTGCGCGATTAAAGCTTGCAACTTTTGAACTCGGTTTTCCGGGTTTGGGTGAGAACTCAAAAACTCCGGCGGCGCTTCGCCCTTCCTAGCGGCACCGAGGATTTGCATCACCTCAACAATACCTCTAGGATCGTAACCAGCTTCGGTCATAAACCGAAAACCGAGCCGATCGCTCTCAAGTTCATCGGATCTACCGTACCGCAAACCGACAACTTGATTGACAGCTTGAGCAATTAATGCTGCCTGCTGCCCGCCCCCGCGATCGTCGCTAGTAGCCACTCCAACCGCCGTTACCAAAGACCTGCCCAACTGCTGTTTTGCCAAGTGTTCCGCACCGTGACGCGCCACAACGTGACCGCTTTCGTGCCCCAGTATAGCGGCCAACTGAGCCTCGGAATTTAGCCGCCCCAGGAGTCCGGCGGTAATGAAAACTTGTCCGCCAGGTAGAGCAAAAGCATTGACAGTTTGGGCATCTCGCAGCAGGTGGAATTCAAACGGATAACCCGCTTGTTTCGCGGCCGAACCGTTGACAACTCGTGCTCCTACTCGATCGAGATACTGCTGAAGACTCTGGCTGGGATAAAGCCCCCCGTGCTGCGCGGCCATTTTATCTCGCGCCTGCAACCCCAAAACTATCTCTTGGCGGGGAGAAAGCTGCACTCGCTGTCTTTCTCCAGTTACCGGATTTTGTACGTCGTTTGTAAAATAGGTGATTGCTCCAAAAAATGCCATTAATAGCCCGATCGCGGCTCGAAATAAAAATTTATTCACAGGCTTTTACCTAAAAAGTTTAGCGATTATAATACTAGGGTGACTACTCTCTCGACATCTGTCTGAAGTATCAAGAAGGGAAAGTTGTTAGAGTTTTTTGATATAATTTGCGAACAAGGCTTTTTTTAACGAACCGCGAAGGCGCGAAGGACACGGAGGAAGAGAAGAAGAGAAGATAAGAAGGTTATAGTTATTAAATTGGTTAAACTGAGATGTTGCACCATTGTCAGCAACAGGCAAGATGCCTGTTCCACAAAGAATAGATTTTCTTGTGGAACAGGCATCTTGCGTCAGCAACAGGCAAGATGCCTGTTCCACAAAGAATAGATTTTCTTGTGGAACAGGCATCTTGCCTGTTCAGAAAAGGCTAATTGAGAATGGTGCAACATATGAGTTAAATCTGTTGAATCAATTACACAATCCGTTGCCGAACTTCCTTCGCAATATGTTTCAAGCTACCCGTCGCCGCCTCGCTATTTGGTATACTGCCGTTACTGCTGTATTGTTACTTGTATTCGCCACTGGTTTCTATTTATACGTCCGCACTACTTTAATCGATCGCATTGACGACACCCTCAATCATGTTGTAGAAGTAATAGAGCGAACTCTCGTTATCGAACCGCTAAATTTCCCTAATAGAGAAGATAAAATTAAGTTACAAGTTAATATTCAAGCGAGTTTTCGAGATAGCACCGATGCAGTAGAAGACGACCACATTGATTTAGAATGGTTCAGTCCTACGGGCGAATTGCTGTGGTCTACATTATCGGAACCGCTGAATATTCCCATTCACGCTAACCGCACCGGCGAAACAGTTTGGATAATTAATAATAAGTTGCAGTCGGATCAAAACTATTCTCTCAGACAAGTAACGCAGCGAGTACAAATCGGCCGCCAAGTTCTGGGATATTTGCGAGTCAGCCATCCTTGGTTTGAAGTGACAAAACCCATCCGCCAATTAATTCTCGATTTGATTTTGGGCGCGAGTTTAACTCTAATTTGCGTTGCAGCTATTGGCTGGCTGCTGTCGGGATTGGCGATGGCACCGATTCGGGAGTCTTACGGGCGTCTCAAACAGTTTACCGCTGATGCTTCTCACGAACTCAGAAATCCGATCGCCACTATTCAAACTAACGTCCAAGTAGCTTTGGCGGAACCGGATATCGAACCGCAGCAGCATCAACAGCTACAAGTTATCGAACGCCTAACGCGGCGTTTGGGGCGCTTGGTTGATGATTTGCTGTTTTTAGCCAGACAAGACAGCGGTATCGTTCAGCAGCAGTGGATTGAGGTTCCCCTCGATGCTTTGCTGATGGAGGTAATTGAAGAACAACAGGCGATCGCCACTACCCAAAATCTCTCTCTTTCTTTGGAAATTGTCGATCTGCCCAACGCTGAGGACAACTTTACACTGTTGGGCGACTGGGATCAATTAGCCCGACTGTTTACCAATATCGTCAGCAACGCCGTGCAGTACACGCCCTCTGCCGGCGAAATTGAAGTAGAATTGCAACTTGCAGCTAAAAACAAAAGAAATTCGCCGATGTTAAATCCAGCGCTGCAAATCAAAGTAACAGACACCGGCATCGGGATTTCCGCAGAAGCCCTGCCGCATTTGTTCGATCGATTCTACCGCGTAGATCCCGCCCGAACCCACCGCAGCGCCGCAGGTTCCGGTTTAGGATTAGCAATCGCCAAAGCAATTGTCGAAAATCACCGCGGCCAAATCCGCATTGACAGCCAAGTCGATCGAGGTACCGCCGTTACCGTCACCCTCCCCGCCCACAAATCAGAAGCATCCCACCTCTAAAACTTCCCCTCCTCCTCTGCGCCCTCTGCGCCCTCTGCGGTTAAAAAAAATCTCCCCCTCAAGCCTGATTCTTCTTACCTCGCGCCCAAACCAAGCTATTAAAATTCAATTCCCGCATAGATTAACATGAACTGTGTTGGACAACCTCGATCGAACTTGTGAGGAGTTATTTATGTTTCGCCACAATCTACCGTTTAAAAAAATCAGCTTGCTAGCAGCCACCTGCGGAGGTTTACTCGTTAGTATCGCAACACTTTCCCAGGCCGGCGGCCCACCGCCCCAACAAGGAAAACCCGTTTCCCAACCCGCAGAGACTCCCGCAGCCACTGAAGAACCCGTCAGCGAACCAACTCCGGCTGCGAGTCCGGGCCTCAGCGGGATGCCCTCTACACCAACAGACGCGCCTGCCCGCTTCCCGATGCCCAGTGCGCGAGTTACGCCTAGCGAAGGCATGATAGTAATTAAACTGGTGAATACCACCAATGCTGTCATCAATTATCAAATCGTAGGCGTCACCCAGCCGCGCACTCTGGGCGAACAATCTGAAATTTTGCTTAAAAGCATCCAAGTGCCAATCACCCTCACTTACCAGCGCCCAGACGGCGGATTGCTGCTGGTTCGCCCCCAAGCAACCGCGATGCCGGGAATGTTGCAAGTCAGTTTCGGCGCGACAACTGAGTTGGACGCTGATACAAAATCGCTGCAAATTCAGGAAGATGGCAAGGTAGTTTTGAATTAGTTTAACGGTTGACTGTTGACTGTTGACTGTTGACTGTTGACTGTTGACTGTTGACTGTTGACTGTTGACTGTTGACTGTTGACT
>NZ_JAUBUJ010000059.1:0-51438 GCF_036705405.1 Microcoleus sp. B13-B6 | reverse complement strand
TTGCACACGCGGAGCATTCAAACCAGTCAAAGTCTTTCTATGTAAAGGTTTTAGGCTTTTTCAGCAAGCCCTAAGTAAAGCAGCAAAAACTTAGGAAATAAGCAATTGACTGAAAGCTAATTGACTTTGACAAGTAAATATTTTGTTCTCGCTGGGGGGAGTCTAGGTTAACCAATGGCGGCGAATCACTCGATCGCGATCAACCTGTTATTTCCTCTCATAGTTGTCACTCTCAATTGAGATGCGATCGCCTTTGATGACAGAAATTCTCTGTACTGAGGAATCTCCGCTTCTTGAAACCGAGTTTTTCTGGCAGACATCGATCGAATTTAGATATCGACTCAACCGTAGTAAGGATTTTAGCTTCATTTTGGGAGATATCTAATTTACATATCAGGAAACAAAAAGTTTTTTATATAGCCACAATAAAATTAAGGGCGATCGATGTCTGTTAAATTCCTTAATCCTACGATACTCTTACGGCAAAAAAAGAGGATTTTTACCAGGATGAGTCTTTTTTTCTGTATATCTACCCAAAAAAGATTTTCTTTGATAAGATTACCTTAAACTCAGGTTAAAAAAACATGAAATTCCAAATTTCCCTAACTCCTGGGGCTGTAACCCAGTTCCTGCTTCGAGTGGTGGTCTGTCTAGTTTTACTATCTTTCTTAGGTCAGATGACTTTGTATTTCTTGCCGGATTACCCGTCTAGAGACTTCTTGGCAAACGGATTCAACGTTGATTACGAGAGGAACATTCCAACCTTATACTCATTTTTGGCATTGCTGTTCAGTTCTCTCTTGCTGGGTGCGATCGCCCATGCGAAAAATTTGGATAGTTGTCGCTACAAGCATCACTGGACAATTTTATCCTTCATCTTTTTATATCTATCTTTAGACGAAGTGAGTCAATGGCACGAAAAGCTTGCTAACCCGATGCGAAGCCTGGTAAATACTACAGGATTTCTTTACTTTAATTGGGTTGTGCCGATGGGTTTTCTAGTAGCGATATTTCTCTTATCCTACAGTAAGTTTCTGTTCCACCTTCCGGTTGCTACAAAAAAATTGTTTGTTGCAGCAACCGCTCTTTATATTGGAGGAGCCATCGGAATGGAAATGCTAGCGGGATACATAGTTTATACAACGGGACCGGAGAGGAATCTATCCTACGTGATAGTAACGACCCTTGAAGAGTTTTTAGAAATGCTGGGAATCGTTGTATTTATCCACGCCTTGATTTCATATATCAAGACATATTTAGGCGGCGTAAGTTGGAATATTTACATACCAGGAAAAAACACAGAAGTTACCTAGAATCAAACTATGGGTATAGCGGCCCTTAACGAACCAGCAAACAGAAAGCTATCCAAGTAAATCACTTGAAAGCGGGTTTGATGGACGAAAATACTGTATTCAGGTCTTTAATCAGGATAAAAAACCAGGTTTCTTTGGTACTGATGCGTCCTGGACTGGAAGTGCTACGCTCTTCGGCGCACCTACGACTAATATGTAGGGTGCTTGCTGCACCAAACGACTAATTAGACGTGGAGCAGCTTAGAGATGAAATCCTCACCTTTACCAGAAAATCGTTAAGAGCCACCTTTGCATTAGGATTTGACGGCAAATGACTTGTAAAACTTGCTTCTTCTAATATATTAATTAGCCGATCGCGCTCTTGCTGATAAAATTCAATATCTGTATCTTCCAGCACTGATTTTTCCTCCCCGCCCAGCTTTCTAGCAATCAAATCAGGAATATACGACAACTGGAATTTCTGGTTAAGTTTCACCAAATTCGCCTCGACTTCCCCCGTTTGCATCAAGTGAATCCCAGCCAGCAACACCCGATAAACGTACAGCAGCGGCTTAACCCGACGCGGGCGTTCTTTCTCAAACAGTTTCCATTGAGTTTTAGCAAAACCGAGATAGTGGTGGCTGTGGTGCTTGGTAATGCAGTTTGAGGCGAGATCCTTTAATTCCTCGTGTTCCTTTGTAGTGTAAACTATTAGCGGCGAATACAGTTGTTCCAACACGTAGCCGTTCCGCTTCAACAGCAACTCAAAAAATTTCTTGATGTCGTGAGTTACTAAATCGAGTTGCATTCCCTCCCGAACTTCCGAAACTTCGATTGTTTCTTCGGCAGAAATCAGTCCAATTACTTTCGGTAGCGGTAAAATGTGTACTCCCCGCAAATCAAAGTCAGAATCTGCGGAAGCAAAGCCGTATAAGTGCGAACCGCTGACAGTCGCAAACAGCAGCGGGTAAGGTCGAACTGAAATAATTTTAGCGAGATTAGAGATGTATTCTATCATCTTTTTCTTCAGTCCGCGTAGGCGGACTTTGTTTGTATAGAAGCGATTTCAATCGCCGATTCAATCGCCGATTCAATTCCCGATTTCGATCGCACCTCTACGAGATTTAATCAAAAACAGATTCGCTTTCTCGTAATTAGGACGTTCCGGTAAGGAAGTTGCAGCAAAAGCGCGATCGAACTCACCGTGCAAACTCAACCGCCAGCGATTCACCTCATCCCAGGATATTTCTTGGTTGCGGATAGATAAAAGTTGCGATCGATAATCCTGCACCCGAACTGGTACAAACCCCTCCTTGAGCACCGTAATTCCTGACAGCAACAAGCGAATTAAGTGCATCGCGTGCTTCCAACGAATTTCCCCGGTATTGCGGAGGTCTTGCTCCATTTTTTTAAATTGAGACAAAACGTAGCTATTGTAAGTTTGATAAACCAATTGAGAAAGAAAGATTTCCCTAATTTCGAGCAATTCTTGTGCTACAGGAGAAACAGTTTCTACTAAAGGCGTGTACAAACATTCTAGCACATTTGGATTAGCTTTTAGTGCCAAAACTAGAAACTTTTGCAGTTCCCAATAGCATTCCTGATTTTCCTTGTTTTCCAATTGTTCTGGAATGCCGTAAAGCGACCAATGAAGTATTGCCGGCGGCAGGTAAATCCCGCGTCTGTCTGTATCGGATTGCTCGTTATCAAGACCGTAGGCTCTCGAACCAAGAATGCAGCGGTAAATTACAGAATCATAGAGGTTGTATTCTGCAAGAAAATCTCCTCCTGAATGCAATCCTTCGCTCTGAAACTGCTTGCGGATACTGAGTTCGTGCCGCCGCAGACTAACTTGTGTTCCGTCTGGGAGTTTGACTAAATATGCGTGGGAATTGTCCGTAGGCGATTGAACGATGACGCCTACTAATCCCGGTTTCCAAGGTTGGTCGCTGGCGGGGTTCTTGACCTCGATTCTGGTGACAATTTGGGTTCCTGCGGGTAGGATTAAGTTGAAATTTTGAGGAATATTGGCATTTGCCATGAGGAAACCTCCTGCGGGGGCACGAGCTACAATGTTAGTGTAGCATATTTGTAATACAAAACTCAATCGAGAATTTATAGCAATTCGGAAAAGGACAGCTACATACAGAATTCTGTTTAGCGAAAAAGCAAAAAGTTCTCTAATTTTATCGCTGCTTAATTTTTCGCTTTAGCTTATACCCCCTTTTCACTTTCATGTTGTGCAGGAAGTGCTACACGCCCATGAAAGTCATGATAACGATGTGAAAAGTCTTCTAAATATGGACTTTCAAGCACAGCACGTCGTTTAGCAAAATTATTATTTATTTGATGGTATAAGAAATCAGCATCTATCGCAAAAATTTTTTTAAAATCTACTGTTAATTCTGGTATTCCTTCCTGAGATGATTCACGTTCTAGAGGTATTTTTTCCAAAAAATGGTATTGCTGATAACGATTAGATTTAACTAAATTCCAATCTGCTGAATTTAGCTGAACTGTTTTGTTGGAGCGAATTTCTTGAGCTGTATATACTTGACAAAAAAGTATAGAGTTTAATAACTTATTAGGTTTATCTCGATTTTGCCTAGCGCTATAGTCCCAATCTAAATCACAGTTTTGAGTAACAATAATTGCATAAGGATGAACAATAGGTTTAAACTGAATTTGATCGAGGTACGGAATTTGATCGAGGTTTGGAGAAGATTCACTTGGAACTGGTTTAATCTGTATAAGTCCAGTCAGAATTTCCCCTTGTCTAAGAGCCTCTGTGTCATTCGAGGCTCTGTAAATCCAAGGTTTACGCATGGTTAGCTACTCAAAATCTAGGACTAAAGGTGGTCTGACTTCGCTAGGTAATACGCTACCAGTAAGTAATCCTAATTCTTGAGGTAAGGTAGTTTGTCCTAAATCAGACCGACAGTCACTATAATATTCCACCATTTGTTCAAGCACGTCAGATGCTTCTTGCAATCCTTCTGGAGTCTTAGCAAAAAGCAGATTGAGTAGCGTTAAGCACTTAACCCAAGCGATCGTGTTTTGATTGAATTGACCAAACCATTCACCACTAATAGGTGGTTCGATGGAAACTTCGATTTTTAAGCTAGGAGTAGCAGATGCTAATGTGTGCCGATACTGCGTCTGAGCAGGAGTGGGTAAAACTTCATACCTTTGTCCAATTATATTTTTGCTTTGAGTACCACCAGTTGTTACGTGCATAGGATTATATTGGTTGAGGTCGCATTGCTCTGTGCAACTCTTCCGTGATACCCCAGCGGAAGAGATTTCTGGCTGTATGGTTGTAGTTATCGAGTATTTTCCAGGCATTTTCACTCCTTTCTACTTTATCCTCAGTAAAAAAATCAGTATCTAATAAATAAGCTGTTTCATCTATACCTCTTTCTGTGTCCCTAACGTTAACAAGCCCATGATTAAAATTAACTTGACCGAATTCAGTTTTTAGCTGTAAATTTTTAACAAAGTTTAGAATTGAATCTGCTACTTCTGGTGTATACAGTTCAGAAGCAATATGTTGCGGTATTAATTCATGCCACTCTTTGTCTTTGATATTTAGTTTTGACCTAATAATTAAATCACGATATCTTAGTCCTGTTCGTGAATAAAAAGAGGGATTATATATTTTTTCAAAAATTTCTACAGCGCGTTTAAATTTATCAATAAAATTTTCATATCTTTCATACTTTGTCGTAGCAAACGTTATAGAGTTTTTGTCTAAAGATATCTGGCAACTCAAGTCTTCTGACTTAAATTGATAAGTCAAGTCAATTGAAGTCAAGTCACTGGTAAAATTAGAGGTAAATTGGGTTAAAAGATTAGATAGCTCAACCGGAATCTGCAAATTTCTAGAACTTTCAAAAATTGGGTATTCAAACCTTATACTATCTTGAAAGTCTACAGGCTGTTGGCTGGCAATTTTCAGGATAGTTGGAAATCTAAGTTGAGCAATAACCTCAATTAGGGGGCTGTCCTCATAAATTACTCTTTCATAGTTTGGGAGCTTCATTTTTTCAAAGTATCCATTACCAGTTTGAAGAGCGTCTATTACTCTAGCTTAACTTACTTCCCAACAGAATTACATTCAGGATAGATGCCCTCGCCTTTTCCGAATCCAATTTTACAACTTAAAAATATGGGCAATACAGGATTTGAACCTGTGACCCCTTCCGTGTGAAGGAAGTGCGCTACCACTGTGCTAATTGCCCGCAGATAATTACTATACCATACCAAGTCCAAATTAGCAACTAAATTTTTCCTAAAAATTCAGCCGCTGGTTTCCGAGTTAAACTCGACACAATGCCAAGAAAACAGGCATTTGTCGAGTCTGGCATCAGTTAACCTGCCACCAACCCGCCGAGGGGCCGACAAACCGCACTACAATCCACCAAGCCACCAAAAGACTAATCCCCATCCAGCTTCCGCGACTTGTCCACTTCACAAAATCTTCGCTTTGGGTTTTCGTGATTGGCAGCCAGGGAACGATGCGTTCTTCTTTTCCGTATTCGTCGCCGATCGACTCTTTGCGACGCTTAGCTTCACCCATAATCTTTGTCTACTAAATTAGATTTCAACTGGATAGTTACAGGTTTTATAGGCAAATATTACACTTGCCTCGGACAACCATTTTGTAAGGTGTGACCCTCACCGGACGTACTACCACGCCCTGTATTCCCTCGGCAAAAGCGTTGGGAAATGCTTTTTTGACAATGTTAGCGCTGCCATTGACATCGGCATTAATCAGTCTGCCGTCACCAGCACGAAACAACCCTCGCTTAATGCGTTTACCTTTATACTCCGAATGCTTGACACAAGGTTCATTATCTAAAAAAGAACACTTTGAAGTGTAACTTTCTTCAATAACCTTCACAACGATTCCTGCTAACTGCGCTTTATAAGTTAGCATTTCAATAAACCTTGCATGAGGTATGGCTACGAAGTTCTGATTATTCCGCTTGCCGAGATTTATTCCCTGTTTCCAGTTATCGTTTTTACCAATCACCAGTGTCCCGATTCGGTTAGCTGCCAGATGATTGATGATGAATCGACTTGCATTATGCAGGTAATTATCTACTTTTACATGCCGCTTGTGAGTTAATTGTTCAATTTTGATTGATGTCTTTCTTTCCCCCTTCAAGTAGGACTGAAACACTGTCTTATTTTTGTGATAGTAAGCATTGATTGATTTGAGGGGTTTGCCATTTATTATCAGCGGAACCAACCCTTTTTGAGTGGATGTAATTGTCGCTAAATTATTGAGCCCCATATCAATTCCTGCTATCCCTTCTCTACCTGATGATGATTGACTTACATCCTTGGGTTCATAAACTACCTCCATCGAGTAATGGTAAGTTTTTGGGACGATTCTGACTTGATTTACGACCCTAACTTTAGTAGTCAGAAATATCTGGCTTTTCGAGAGATTGATAATTCCTTTCTTGAGCCATTCTTTACTGATGGCTTGAGCGGTGTAAGTCAGGACATTTCTGCCTAATGTTTTGTGTTTGTATCTGGGTATTTTTGGTCGGGCTTTGAATTTCTCTGGATGGATGGCATATTCCTTGGTAGCTTCAAAAAATGATTTCCAGCTTTCATTTAATCTCAATAATACTTGCTGAGATACTTTGGCTGGTAATGCTAGATAGTCAGTCGTTCCCTGACATAGTTTCTGTATTTTGTAATAGTCGAGGTATTCTCCTGAGATAATAAATTTTTGTCTGATTAGGTAGTTAGCGTAGTTGAAAAGATTCTTCGAGAGAAAGCACAAATTATCTAGCTGCTTGTATAGCCAGTGGGTTCGATCGATAATGTGCTTTTCAACTAGCTGCATTGTTGTACCGTCATTTTGACTATTCTATACTAGAAATGGCTATTAATGGCCATAAAGTCAATAAAGTTTTACAATACCTAACCAAATTATACGCCAACAGGTCATCTCAAGCCTGCGTCAGCCAAGTCGTATCCAAATAATCAATCCTCGCAAAAGGACTCAAGGCCACTAAAACCTGCTGTCCATAACTGCGGTGAATCACCCTGCTGTCGAAAATCGCCACCACCCCTTGACGTTCTCGCACCGGCGCGATCGCCCGTTGCAACTCATTCAGCGCCGCCGGCAGCAAATACAACCGAAACCAATCCTTGCGCCGTTCCTTATAATAAGCCACACGCGCCGTCACCAAAGGATTCTCCAAAGAAGGTAGCGGCAAAGTTGCGATCGCCAGCAAGTGAGGCGCCCTCAATTCCCCCTGATGTTCCCGCCAAAACTCCCACCCTGTCACCAAAATCGCATTCTCGCCCACATCAGTCTTTTCTACCTGCACCCGAGAACCGAACTCAGAAGCCAAAATCGCCGCCAGCCGAGCCCTCAGCGGTACATCACCAACAATCAGCACCGTTAAACCCGCCACCGACGCGCTCATCAACAGCAAAGTCCGAATTTCTTCCATTAAAACACCCTGAAATTCCGGCGTATTTGGCAGCGGCAGCCAGTTGGGAATGTACAGTTGAATTAATTCGCTTTGTCGATCGGGCGAAAACTTAACGCTCGTCAATTCTGGCAGTCCCAGCATTTGCCGGAAGATCGGAGCCTTCGGTTCCACATCCACCGCCCCCCCAATCAACACCACAGGCTGAGAATCCCAAATTTTGCTCAAAACCTCAGCCACCTGAACCGGCGCGCAGAACAGAGAAAATGAGCCAGCCTCCCGATTAATTTGCGCCCACCGCAATTTTCCGTCTCCTTCCCACCGCTGCCAAAAATTGCTCCAAGCAGCCGGAATCAGCGAATTCGGCTCGATTTTTTCAAACAGCCCCTTCAAAATATTTTGCTCTGCGGTTTCCAGCAAATAGCACTCCTCTGGTTTCGCCGGATGCTGAAAGAAAGCCCGCGTTAGCAGTACCCGCCCTTGGAGGATTGCATCGGCTTCCAAAGGCTGAGATTGCATTAAATCATTCCAGTCAGCAGGTTGCAAGCCCGCCGTCAATTGCTGGCGCGTCCAAACTTCCAAGTCATCCACACCGTCGATAATTGTCGGAATATTGCTGTGAAGTTCCGAATTCCCCGCCAAGCGAGCCGCCAGCCAAGACTCGGGATCGGCTAGCATCAATCCTCGTCCAGTGGCATTATCGGAATAAGTCTCGATCAGCTTATCAGTTTCCAACCACTCTTGCAAACGCGGAATTTCCACTCCTCTCAAATGCTCGATCAGCCGTGTCGGCGCCACCAAAATCACAGGCTCCGGCCACATCAAAATCGGCATCAAATAGCTGACTCGATACCGCTGTCGGTAAGCTCCAGCGGGAAGCCCCGTTTGGATCAGAGCGCTGCGCCCCAAGCGCAAAGCCCGCGCCACGAGCCGCGCCATCGTTAAATGGTGGGGCCAGTGCGGCTCGGAGTTCGATCGCAGGAAGCGGAGCAATGAGTTGTGGACTTCTACCTCAATCAATCGGTTTTAAAATTGACATTTCTCACTCAAGATAATCAAAACTGGCCAGAAAATCAACTACTTTTTGACCGAGAGGCAAACTGAATTTACTCTCCTGATGAGTTGCACCTCCCTTCCCAAAATTCCCGTGAGAATTCACCATCAAACTCTCCTGTCCCGAACTAATTAAAATAGTTTGGGTAGGTGACTCAAAAAACTTTGTGGGCTGACTAAGCCGTGATATATTAGAGAGCAAATTTATCAACTCATTTAACTTATTTGTAGCTGTACTCAATGCTTGACGCAACTGCACTATTCGTTTTTCATCCAAATTTTGACTTTCAATATTTTTGCCGATAACCATAATATTTCTCTGAGTTTGTACAGCATCCTTAAAAGGAAGAATCGCTAAAAAAGCTGCTGGCAATAAATGCTCATCGCTCTCAAATCTAAAAGTTAGAGTTGTGCGGCGGTAGCCGACTTCAATATTAGGAGGAAAAATCATGGCCCGGTAATGCCGAGCTATTTCGCTGTAAACTGTTGCTAAAGTGCTGTTTGCTGAGTAGTCTAAAAGTGCGTCAACCACAATTTGCACTAACCCCGGCGTGTGACTTAAAAATTTTATCGATTCTGACGGCGAATGAAATTGTTGAATCTGAGTGCGATCGCCAGCGGGGCTGAGGTCAACCCACTGGCAAGTAATATCATCTGCAATGATGCCACATCGAGGAACCAAATGCAGTTTTGCTCCTGTTAAAGTTGCTCCCCTCAAATCAGCGCCCACCCAATCTGCATTAATCAAATTTGTTTCTGTCAAATCAGCGTGAACCAAACTAGCACTTGCTAAATTAGTATTTCTTAAATCTGCTCCGTTAAGGTTAGCTCCGTTCAATTTAGCACAGCTCAGATCGGCGCCGTTGAGGTTAGCTCCCGTCAAATCAGCCCATTTGAGGTTAGCTCCGCTCAAATTGGCACTGCTGAGATTCACCTGTTGCAAAGAAGCTTGTCTCATATCGGCATTGCTCAAATTGACGCCGCTAAGTTCTGCTTTCGTCAAATCTGCGCCATGTAAGTTAGCTTCTTGAAAGTTAGCTGAAGCAGCCGAAGCACCTCTGAGATTTGCACCGGAAAGATTAGCACCGCACAGGTTAGCTTCCGTCAGTTTTACCTCTCTTAAATCTGCTTCAGTCAGGTTTGCACCGCTGAAGTTAGTTTTGCTGAGTTCGCAGCGGACTAATTCGCATCTAATCAGGGATGCTCGGATTAATTGAGCTGCACTTAAATCGGCTCTGACTAAGTTTGCTACGTTGAGAGTCGCCCCGTTTAAGATTGCCCGCGACAGGTTGGTACTGCTGAGTCTAGCCACATTCAAGTTAGCGTCGCTCAAGTTAGCGTCGCTCAAGTTAGCGCCGCTGAGGTTGGTGACAAATAAGCTAGCCCGCCTTAAAATTGATTGGCTGAGGTTGATGCGGCTGAGATTAGCTTCATTCAGGTTCATTCCTGTGAAATCTCTGTCGCCTTCTGTGTATCTCTTGACGAGTGCAAATCGTTTGAGCAGTTCTTCAGCTTCCATTTTTTTACCTAACTGAAAGGGCAATTGGCTAACTTTTATAGGGCATGAATAGAAATTATTTCAAATTAATTTATAGTATTTACTCACCGAGCTGATAAAAGCTTTTGACAAACTCAATGACCGTATTTAGCGGCGGGGTGGTAAATCTTTGGGCTTTAATTGCAGGACTGATAGAGGTTTTGTTGACTCCGGGCAAATTTGTCAAGTTTCTGCCAAAATCTGGGTGATAGTGAATCATCAAAGTTTCGGCGCTGGAGTTAGCCAGTACAGTTTGGGTAGGCGATTGGAAAAAACTTGACATCGGTTCGCGATCGAGGCGAATCGGCTGAATTTTCATTTCCCCTATTTTTCTCATTGTTTTGGTCAGGGCGACGTTTAATTGCACTACCATATTTGAGACTCTGACGCCCAGGTTATTACCACTTTGGGGTTGAATCATCTTGATCAGAGTCATCAAATTTTTCTGAGTAAATGCTGCATCACTAAAGGGAATAATCGCCACGAAAGCTGTGGGAAATAGTTGATCGTCCTGCTCTATTCTAAATGATATGATTGTGCGTCGGGAATTAACTTCGATACTGGGAGGATGGTTCAAAGCAGGGTATTGACGGGCTATTTGGCGGTAGGTAGCTGCCAGGACAAAGTTAGCATCCGGGTCGAGGGGTCGATCGACAATAATTTGAACTGTCGGCGGTGTAGCATTGAAAAACCTTTGAGATTCTTCTGGGGTAAAGCGCTGAATGTGGCTGCGATCGCCGTTAGGACTCAGGTCAACCCAATCGCAGGTAATGTCATCTGCTTTCACATCAAACCTAGACACCGCGTAAATTTTTGCCCCCGTCAGGGCCGCCCCCGTCAAATCTGCGCCCACCCAATCAGCGTGAATCAAATTCGCTTGAGTCAAATCCGCGTGTACCAGAGTAGCGTTCAACAGATTGACATTGCTCAAATTTGCCCCGTACAAGTTGGCCCCGCTCAATCTCGCTTCATCGAGGTCAGCACCGGTCAGGTTCGCCCCGCTGAGGTCAGCCCACCGGAGATTAGCGCCTCGCAAGTCAGCGCCGCTGAGGTTGGCCTGAGAGAGATTAGCTTGTCTGAGTTCGGCATTGCAGAGGTTGACTCCTCGCAAGTCTGCCCTGCTGAGGTCGGCTCTGTGCAAGTTAGCCCGTTCCAAGTTGGCCGCGGTTAGGGAAGCGCCTCTAAGGTGAGCCCCGCTGAGGTCGGCTTGCTCTAGATTGGCTTCTCTGAGGGTTGCTTCTCTCAAATCTGCTTCGCTGAGGTTTGCCCCGCTCAAGTTGGCACTGCTGAGGTTTGCTCGGATCAGTTCGGATCTGATCATTGTAGCTTCGACGAGTTGGGCTTCGCTGAGGTCGGCTCGAATCAAGTTAGCCACGTTGAGGATAGCGCCGCTGAGGTTGGCTTTGTGGAGATTAGCACCGCTGAGTCTGGCAACATTGAGTTTGGCTTTTCTCATGTTGGCGTTTGACAGATTGGTGCCGCTCATGTTGGTGAGGCTCAAGATTGCCTCACTGAAATTAGCCCCGCTGAGATCGATCCTGCTGAGATTTGCCTCGCAAAGGAGAATGGCAGTAAAGTCTCTTTCTCCTGCTGCATATTTGGTGATGAGTTCTTCGGCATCCATGCTTTTCAATTTCCCTGATGTGTTAGCTAGAACAAAGCTTTGTTGTGCCAACCTTTAAACTAGAATAAGCATTTTTTGTAACTTGATGCAATATGCCTAAACATCTATATTGTGGAAGCCTTTTATAAAATCCAAAATGCTACTGATATTAGTTTGAGCCAATTTTGTGCTTTCGGCTAACTTACCAGAGGTTGAGTTACTTGGGTCGTATTTTTTAATCAGGCGCTTGCCGAAGGCTGGGTGGTGATATACGCTGAGTCTTTGGTCGCGGGAATTAATTAAGAGCATCTGTGTAGGAATTTGAAAAAAATTGATGCTTTCGCCGATTTTGGGAAAAGAACTGGAAATTTTGATTTGGTCTACTTTGCTGATAGCTTGGTTGAGAGCTTTGCTGCATAACTGGACGTGTTTAGATTCTTTGACGTTAAGTTTGCCTGCATCGTGGGATTGAATCATTTTCATCAAAGCTATTAGGTTTTTTTGAGTTATGGCAGCGTCGTTAAAAGGAATGATGGCAACGTAAGCGGTGGCAAATAATTTATCGTCACTGTCCATTTGAAAGGCGAGTACGGTGCGCCTGGAGCTGACTTCGATCGTGGGAGGCTGACTTAAACTCGGGTATTGTTGGGCAATTTGGTAATAAGTTGCAGCTAGCGCAAAATGAGCGCCTTGGTCTAAGGGCGAGTCAATCACAATCCGAACTGTGGGCAAGGTTTCGTGAAAAAATTCCTGGGTTCCTCCCGAGTTCAACCAGTAAATTTGGCTGTGGTCGCCGTTGGGGCTGAGATCGACCCACTTGCAGGTCATGCCTTCGGTTTTGATGCCCAGCCGCGAAACTGCGTGAAGTTTGGCTCCGGTTAAGGTGGCTCCGGTTAAGTCGGCTCCAATCCAGTCGGCGCGAATCAGATAGGCATTTGACAGGTCGGCGTGAACTAAGCTGGCATTCAGCAAGTTGGCGTGGCAGAGGTCGGCTCGGCTGAGGTCGGCACCGCTCAATTTGGCTTCGCTGAGGTCGGCCCAGCGAAGATTGCACCCGCTGAGGATTGCCCAGCGCAAATTGACGCCGCTGAGGTCGGCGCCGCTGAGTACGGCTTGAGTGAGGTTGGCTTGTCTCAGTTCTGTGCCTCGCAAGTCGGCGCCGCTGAGGTCGGCTCGGCTGAGGTCTGCTCCTTGCAGGTTGGCTTGTTCGAGGTTGGCTTCTGTCAAGCACGCGCCGCTGAGGTGAGCGCCTCGAAGGTTGGCTTGAGCGAGGTTGGCTCCTCGAAGGGTGGCTTCGGTGAGGGTGGCGCCGCTGAGGTTTGCGCCGCTGAGGTTTGCACCGCTGAGTTCGGCTCTAATGAGCTCGGCTCTGATCAGTTTGGCCCCTGTGAGTATGGCTTTTTTGAGGTCAACTCGCACTAGGTAAGCGACGTTGAGGTCGGCGTCGGTGAGGTCGGCGCCGCCTAGATGGGCGCCGCTGAGTCTGGCGATGTTGAGTTTGGCACCTGTGAGGTTGGTTTTGCTGAGGTTGGCTCCGCTCAGGTTTGCTACACTCAGATTCGCACCCTTGAGGTTGGCTCCGCTCAAGTTGACGCCGCTGAGGTTGGCCTCAGTCAGGTTGATTCCGGCAAAATCTCTTTCTCCGGCGGCATATTTTTTCAGGAGTTCCTCGACTGTCATGGGGGCGGCACCGTATCAAATATCCCCATTTTATTGCTATGAATATCGGTATTGTAGGACTGGGTTTAATTGGTGGCTCGATCGGGCTGGATTTGCGATCGCGCGGGTTTAATGTTTTTGGGGTTTCGAGTCGGCAGCAGACTTGCGATCGGGCGCAAGCTCGCGGTGTTGTCAATGAAGCCAGCATAAACCTGTCTCTGATGGCAGCAGCCGATGTGGTTTTTATTTGCACGCCACTGGGGTCGATCGAGCCGATCGTCCGAGAGTTGGTGCCCTATCTTTCCCCTGATACTATTGTAACCGATGTCGGTTCCGTAAAAACACCCATAGTACAGGCTGTGTCTCCTCTGTGGCCGAATTTTGTGGGGGGACACCCGATGGCGGGGACTGCTGAAAGCGGAATTGAGGCGGCGGTAAAGGATTTGTTTGTGGGCCGGCCTTATGTGGTGACGCCGACTGCCCAGACGCCGACGCTTGCGGTGGATAAGGTTGAGGAAATTGCGCGGTTGCTGGGTGCGTCGGTTTACCGGTGCGATCCGATCGAGCACGATCGAGCTGTGGCTTGGATTTCTCATTTGCCGCTGATGGCGAGCGCGACGCTGCTTGCTGCGTGCGATCGAGAGGGCGATCGGGATATTGTGAATTTAGCCCAACATTTGGCGAGTTCGGGTTTTCGGGATACGAGCCGCGTTGGGGGCGGCAATCCCGAGCTGGGAGTGATGGTGGCAAAGTACAATCGAGAGGAATTATTGCGATCGCTCTCTATTTACCGCGACAGTCTCGACGAGTTCATCAGCGATATCAAAGCCGAAAATTGGCAATGTCTCGAACACAAGCTGAAGCTGACTCAACAAGCGAGACAGAATTACAACTTGTGATCCCAAATTTACCAGCCAATTCAACCAGTAATTGACGTTCAGGTGGATGCCCAAATAGTTGGTGTAGTCGCTAAAATAAAGCGAGTGTTAACGTTTAAAGCGTAGCCTGGGGCTATTTCTCCGTTTTTAATAACTGGTGTCTAAACCAGGCGAAAAGCCCGTTCTAAAAGACAATTTCTTAGTTGTGGAACGGGCATCTTGCCCGTTCGGAACAGGCGAAAAGCCCGTTCTAAAAGACAATTTCTTAGTTGTGGAACGGGCATCTTGCCCGTTTCTAAAGCTGTGAGAGTAGTGCAAAATCTAAAAATTGCCCAATTACCCCCAATCCTCAATTGTCACCAAATCCATCAAAACCTGTCCATCCCCTAAAGCGGCTGCTGAAGTACGGGCGCCGCTACCGCATGAAAGCTTGGCTGGCAAGTATCTGTTCGCTGCTGAATAAATTCTTTGATTTAGCGCCGCCAGCATTAATCGGTATTGCCGTTGATGTGGTGGTGAAACAGCAAGATTCTATCCTCGCTCAGTGGGGCATAAAAGATGTTTTTTGGCAACTGGCTCTTATTACTCTTTTGAGCGCGGTTGTTTGGACGTTGGAATCTCTTTTTGAATATGCCTATGATTATTTGTGGCGCAATTTGGCTCAGGATATTGAACACGATTTGCGTCTGGAAGCTTACAGCCATTTGCAAGAATTAGAATTAGCTTATTTTGAAGAACGCAGCACGGGCGGTTTGATTTCTATTCTCAACGATGATATCAATCAACTCGAACGTTTTTTGGACGACGGCGCTAATGAGGTGATTCAGGTAATTACAACGGTTGTTGTGATTGGTGCGGCTTTTTTTGCTGCTTCTCCTGGTGTTGCTGGGCTGTCAATGCTGCCGATACCTTTTATTATTTGGGGTTCGATCGCCTTTCAAAATCGCCTTGCTCCTTTCTATGCTGATGTGCGGGAAAAGGTGAGTTTTCTGAACGGGCAACTGTCGAATAATTTGATGGGAATTACTACTATTAAAAGTTTTACTTCCGAAGATTATGAAATTCAGCGCATCGAAGCACAAAGCCAAGCTTACCGGCAAAGCAACCGACGGGCGATCGTACTTTCGGCAGCTTTTATTCCGCTGATTCGGGTTGTGATTTTCTTAGGGTTTATTGCAACGCTATTTCTGGGCGGTTTGGAGGTTGTGGCGGGCCGGTTGTCTGTGGGAACTTACAGCGTTTTGGTGTTTTTGACCCAGCGGTTGCTGTGGCCTCTGACTCGCCTGGGAAATACTCTGGATCAATACCAGCGCGCTATGGCTTCTACTAATCGGGTGATGAATTTGTTGGATACTCCGATCGCAATTCGCACGGGTGATATCCGGCGGCCTGTTAGTTCGATTAAGGGTGAGCTAGAATTTAAAAATGTTACTTTTTCTTACAATCAAAGAAAACCGATTTTGCAGTATTTTTCCCTGACTCTGCCGGCGGGAAAAACTACTGCGATTGTTGGGGCTACTGGTTCGGGAAAAAGTACGCTGGTGAAACTAATATTGAGGCTGTACGAGGTACAGTACGGCAATATTTATCTCGACGGTATAGAATTAAATAGCCTGAATTTAAAAGATTTACGCAGAGCGATCGGATTGGTGAGTCAAGATGTGTTTTTATTTCACGGTACGGTGGCAGAAAATATTGCTTACGGCAGTTTTGAGGCTAACAATCGAGAGATAGTAAATGCTGCTAAAATTGCCGAAGCGCACGAGTTTATCGTACAATTGCCGGACGGTTACAACACTATTGTAGGGGAACGCGGTCAAAAATTGTCGGGGGGGCAACGGCAGCGAATTGCAATTGCGAGGGCTGTTTTGAAGAATCCGCCGATTTTGATTCTTGACGAAGCTACTTCAGCGGTGGATAACGAGACTGAGGCGGCAATTCAGCGATCGCTCGAACGAATTACCAAGAATCGCACTACAATTGCGATCGCCCACCGTCTTTCTACTGTCCGCAATGCCGATTGCATTTGTGTCATGGAAGAGGGGCTGGTGGTAGAATCGGGGCAGCACGAACAACTGATCGAACAGGACGGAATTTATGCGGCGCTCTGGCGCGTGCAATCTGGTATAAGATAGAAACGCAGCGGTTTTGGGTAATTGGGAATTGCGGGAGCATCTCAATGAAAGCAGCAAAGCTCGAAATTGGAATTAGGAGTCAGGAGTCAGGAGCCAGGAGAAAAGAGTCAGAAGGAAGAAGAAAGAAGTGTTTTTGCAAATATGAGATGCTCCCGGGAATTGCTAATTTGTAATTGGGGATGGGCTATTGGGCATGGGTAACTAATGACAACAGTCAACTGCCAACTGCCAACTGCCAACTGCCAACTGCCAACTGCCAACTGCCAACTGACTACTGACTGCTGACTGTAAAATATTAGTTTATACAAACAAGAAGAGAAAATGTTTCTATTTGATAGCCCTGAGTCCAAACCCAACGAAAATAGCTGGAGTCGGAAATTAGATAAATTTGTGAAAGCTAATCAACATGAATTGGCTGCTTTGGCTTGGGGGCTATTTCTGGAAAGGGGAGAAGAAAGCGAGGAGATTTTGGCAATTGATATTGCAGAAACTGCGCGTTTTGTGTATTGTAAGAAAGAGGCGGTTGAAGAGTTGAACCGTCAAGTTAAAAGCCATATTCAGGAAGTTGTAGGTGTGTTGAACGCTCACAAGCCTGAGAAGGAAGTGGCCATTTTGGCGATCGGCGAAGGTCAAATTAAGTTGATTCTTTTTGAACCTAAGCCTGAACCTCCTGTTTGTTTTGAGGAAGCTGCAACAGATGTTGATACATTGTTGGCTAAGCTAGAACAGCAGATGGTTGAATGTATGAAAGGATAATGTAAAATGCAATCCCCGTTCGATACCCCCAGCCGTTAAATTGCTGCGGGGTTCAGGATATCCTGTTTTTTGAGCCGTTGCTCACTTATCAGAATAACCAGCAATCAAAATAACCAGCGGGCGGCGAATCGTCATGAAAAATTTGAGCTTTGTCTAAATTAGGTATAGCTTCCGCCAATTCTCTACCTACTTTTACCTCAAGCGCCCTGTCTGTTAATGGAAAGGAAAATTGATAGCTATCTTGCAAATATTTTGCCTTAGCAACAATCTCATCTTTCTCTAAAATCTGGCTGTTGCTACCAATCAAAATGCTATTACTTTCCTGGCCAACACACACGCACACCTGAGAAAACACACTTTGAAGAGTCGTGATTTTTTCGGCATAAAACTGATCTCTTTGCAGCAGATTTGCTATCACAACTCCCTCGCTTGACAAGTGTTTTTCGCAGATTTGATAAAATTCTTTTGTGGATAAGCGGTGCGGAAAGTAGCCGTTGCCAAAAGCTACGTCGATCATGATGATATCGTACTGAGTATCTGATTTTTGCTGCTCTAAATACTCTCTGCCGTCTTGAATTGTTACAGTTAGCCGATCGTCCAATTTTACCCCAAAACACTGTGTAGCTGCTTCGATCGCGATCGGGTCTACATCCGCACATTCTATAACAGTTTCCGGCAAATAGTGGTGCAAAACTAAGGGAATTCTGCCGCCGCCAAATCCAGCCATATAGATTCTTTGAGGTTGGCTTTGCCACACTAAACCCAACATCATCGCCTGAGTATATTCAGACACTAGATGTAAAGGATTGTTGAAATCGAAAATAGATTGCAGTAAATCTGTATGCTGATTTACTTTTTCTACTAAAGATAGCTTAATGTGCGATCGATCTTTTGTGACTGCAACATAGTGAACACCAGACTCTTTGCAAAAAATAACTTTGTCTGGCTGTTGCTGCAGCCAAGCCAGCCGCTGTCCAATAGCGGATAAATTAATAGATTGCCAAGTTTTGTGTTCCTCAATCATCTGATTTTAAATTTTATTTAAATTCGATATTCTCTAAGAATATAGCCTCATCAACCCGGTTTCTACAAAAATGGCTGAGTCGCCCGGTATCTGCGAAGAAACCGGGTTTCTAATCAAGGCTGGGGCCAGTCAGTCGATTTTAGATTTTAGATTTTAGATTTTAGATTTACCCCACAGATCAATCTGGGATCTTGAACTAGGGTCTAAAATTTTTATCTTTCCACGACTTAAGTCGGTGGCTTGTATCCGTTTTTGGGCTGGGTCATGTCTCATTTTCCAGCAGGGCGAAGAACGAGAAGACAACAGAAATTCACCCGATTACAGCCGCTTGTACGCCACCAACTCCAAACCTGAAACCGAAAGTTCCACTTTTTCCCAATCTTGCTTGTCACCTTCTAACTTTTCAAAGGCTGCTGAAGTGAGCAAAATCTCTCCCCGTTCCGCCACATCCTCTCCCAGCTTAGATGCCAGATTAAATTCCGATCCGTACATATCCTCTCCTTCCAGCATCAAAACATCGCCACAGCCAATACCAATGCAGAGGTAAATATCCATCTCCGGCGGCAGTGTGGTGTTGACAGCCGCCGTTTGTTTCAAAGAGTCGATCGCAGCTTCCACCGCTGATTTTACATCAGTAAAAACTGCAAAAATATTGTCTGCTTCCTCCTTAACTACAGTGCCACCGTATTCTGAAATTATCGGTTTGACAATTCCGTGCATCCGGTGAATCATTGCCAAAAAATGAATAATTCCGTAGCGGACTGTCGTGCGCGAAAATCCCGACATATCCATTACTAAAATTGCGTAATTTTTGCGGAAAGTGGCATTAATTTTTTCATCAATTTCCGCCATTCTTTCGGGATGTTCGTTTCTTTCTTGCAGCAACTTTTCCAAGTTAGCGCGGTTATTTGTTTTCATTTTAGTTTAATTAAATTCCCAATCGCGACACAGTTCTTGAGGGCGGCCAGCAGGATGCACCGCACAATTGATGCCATCCTTACCGTAATAATAATCGCACACTTTGCAGGGTTTAGTTTGCTCTAATTTTTTCATCAAAATTGTCCGGATTGTCTGGACTCGGTTGCGATACTTGTTTGCATTCGAGTGACTCGGTTCAATTGCCAAAGCTTGCTCGAAAGCTGCTAAGCTGGAATCGTACAATTTAATAATTTGGGCGCTGTATTTTGTCCAAGCATCGGCATGGCTTTGATACAGTTCGACTGTACTTAAGTTTAAAATCCCGTATTCTGTCCAAGCGTCGGCTGAAGCTCGATCGAACTTAATATTGGCATTGAGCAAAACTTTTTTGATCGTTGCCAAAAGTTCCCTCGGCTGCCAAGGTTTGCTAACATAAGCCTCGGCGCGATCGCCCTGGAACCTCGCAAATAAAGCTAACTGCTGTCCCTTGCCTGTTAAAAAAACAACTGGTAGATTCCGAGTTTCGGGATTAGCTTTAATTAAACGACAAACCCCGTAGCCGTCTAGACGGGGCATTATGACATCTAATAATACTAAATCAGGGCAATTTTTTTCAATTTTATCCAGCGCTTCCACACCGTCAGATGCCTGAATTACATTCAATCCGCTGCATCTCAACTGATGTGAAATGCACTCGCGCTGGCTGCGGGAATCTTCCACCACTAAAACTGTACTCATCACTCCCCACCTGGTTTTTGAGGTAAACTTGTTCGTTGCTTCGAGTAACCCTTGCTGAAATCAGTTTACCCACATTGGAAGAGTTTGTTATCACTGGCAAGCTAAATTTACTCAAATTGCAACAAATCTTAAACAGGGGAGCCAAGGTGATACTTATCAGAAAATGCTGGTTGCTAATACGCGGACAATTATTCGAGATTTAGGGGGCAAATATTCGGCTTTTAAGCCTTAATAACGGCAAATCGTACTGATATCGGACGAAAACCTTGTTGAATTGCAACAGATAATCGGCTACTGTGTACGTTGAAGTTCTTAAGGACGACAAATGAATCGATTGCTCCTCACTTTATTGGTAAGTCCGACGCTGTTTGGATCTTTGATGTCTTTGAGCGCGATCGCAAATCCCGCTCAAATTGGCGAAACACCAAGCCAATCGGCTGATTCGCCTCAATGCGTGCGATCGCCCCACACTCAGCGTCTGACTTGCGTGCGGCTTCCTGGCAAGTCTGCTGCTGTGGCTTCTAAGCCGAGAATTACTTGGCAGCGCCCGGGTGAAGAACGGGTGGCGATGCTGGATTTTTCGGAAGAAGAAAGCGATGCGGCGGCGGCGCTGTTTGGCTGCGACTGCCAAGCGTGTATCAACTCGCTGCGGCAGTTGCGCGGTTTGCCACCTCTGGATCTGACTTGAGGCCGATCGATCGGATATCTTGCATCATTCTCAATTAACCTTTTATGAACAGGCTTTTCGGCCTGTTCCACAAGAAAATTTATCTTTTGTGGAACAGGCCGAAAAGCCTGTTACTGACAAGGGTGCGCGCTTTTGAGTGCCTTTAGCTTTCTCACTTTTAGAGAAATTATAGTCAATTTGTTCTGTTCCATCATTTATAGAGATTTTTTATCTCTCAAAATCGGATCTCTACTTTTTAGCTAAAACTTGTTTAAGTTGAGCAGTTGCTTGCTCAATTTTTTCGATACTGCCGGGGTTGACCAATCCGTAGTAGTCAAAAACGTAAACTCGATTATTTTTGGTGGCTGTTAGTTGATTCCAAAATGAATCCGATTTAAATTGGTCTAAAATTCCTTCTCCCCGATCGACTATAGCAATCCTAAATCATTCTCATAATTATTGTAGGGGCAATCCCCCCGTGGTTGCCCGATAGATAGGGGGTAGGCACGGGGGCACTACCCCTACAAATTTATCGGAATCATTTAGGATTGCTATATAATGATTACTTCGGGATTAGCCTCTAAAACCTTTTCCGCTGAAAGCGTTACGTAGCCTCGCACGGGGCTATCTCCTTGCAATTGGGCTGCGACATTTTTCACGTTAAACTTATCCAGCAAATCTCCAGCCCAACTGCTTTGATTGGGTGATAAAATCGATCGAAGTTAAAATAGCACCTATCCAAGCCGCCAAAGGCACCCAAGTTTGAAATATTCCCAAAGTCAGCATGGTAATCGCAACCAACCCTGCACCAGCCGAAATTCCTAATACAAAAGGATCGGCTAAACCGTTGCGGAGCAAACCTTGCAGCAAAGCCCCCGACATTCCTAAAGCCGCACCAACCGTCAGCGCCGCCGCAACTCTGGGCAAACGCAATTCCCACAAAATAGTTTGATTGACAGCATCACCTCGGTGCAGAAATGCTTGCCACAATTGATCTGAACTCATCGGCACCGCACCAAAAGAAAGCGAAAGGGCGATGGTTAATAGCAAACCCAATCCTAAAAAGACAACTGCCGGAAAAATGCGATGTTGTAGCCAGAGTTTTTGCAGAGTCACTACATTACACCACAATCTTGATTAACAGCACTAAATACCATATTTCCTCTGTTTTGAATGCTCGAACTCGTTAACTACAATAACAATAACCCATTCACCTGAAGACGGCTTCAGTGGGAGCAGATGAGCAGGCGATCGCACCCGCCGCCAAAATTAAATGTATAATATTAACGAAGTAAACCGCTACGAGTGAATCATGTCCGCAAACACCGCGCTACCCGCAGCCCTAGCTAAAATCGTTCAGCGCTTTCAGCGACATTCCGATCCCAAACAGCGCTACGAACAACTGCTGTGGTATGCCAAGAGACTCCCAGCATTTCCCGAAAGCGACAAACTGCCGGAAAACAAGGTTTCTGGCTGCGCGTCGCAAGTTTATGTTACTGCAAATTTGGCAGAAGGAAAAGTATTGTTTCAAGGCGATTCAGACGCTCAGTTAGTCAAAGGATTAGTTGGCTTGCTGGTGGAAGGTTTGAGCGGCTTAACGCCTGCTGAAATTGTCACCATTACCCCAGATTTTATTCAAGACACGGGATTGAATGTGAGTCTGACACCCTCCCGCGCTAACGGATTTTACAACATCTTTCAAATGATGAGAAACAAAGCCCTTGCTTGCGAAGTGAGCAAGCAAGCCGAAGCAAATTAAAAGAATAAACAGCCATGACTCAAACTACAAATTTAACAAAATCAGGTTCTGGCAACTATCCCGCCGCAGTTCAACAATATCTCTGGAATTGGCAAGAAACGCAAATCAAAGTTATTTACGAAACCAGAGGACAGGGAAATCCTGTATTGCTGCTGCCGGCTTTCAGTACGGTTTCGACGCGAGAAGAAATGCGTCCTTTAGCAGAATTGTTAGCTCCTAAATTTCAAGTTGTGAGCTTAGATTGGCCGGGTTTTGGCGAATCTGATCGGCCGCGAACCGACTATCAACCGCAATTATACCATCAATTTCTCAAGGATTTTGTTGAGTCAATTTTTAAGAGTCCTGTGGCTGTAGTTGCAGCCGGTCACGCGGCGGGTTATGTGATGCAATTAGCCCAATCACAGCCCAATGTTTGGTCAAAGATTGTCTTAGCTGCGCCGACTTGGCGCGGGCCTTTGCCGACGATGAGCAAACAGCAAAGCGGGTGGCACGGAATGGTGAGAGAATTAGTACGATCGCCCTTACTGGGACAATTCCTATACAAACTCAACACTGCGCCGTCATTCCTCAGTTTGATGTACCGCCGCCACGTCTATGTTGATGCAGCTAAAGTCACGCCGGATTTCATCCAAAGCAAATGGCAAGTGACGCAAAAACCCGGTGCTCGATACGGTTCCGCGGCCTTTGTGACTGGTGGTTTAGATACGGCAAAAGTGCGATCGGAATTTACAGATAAATTTCAACAGTTAGCAGTGCCGATGATGGTTGTAATTGCTGAGAATGCGCCGCCAAAATCAAAGGCTGAAATGGCAGCATTAACGGAATTACCGGGTGTTGAATCGCGAGTTATTCCTGGTTCTTTGGGTATGCACGAAGAGAATGCAGAAGCTTTGGCAAATGCGATTCAATCTTTTATTGGAGAGGATTAAGAGGGGATGAACCGCAGAGGGCGCAGAGAACGCAGAGGGGAGAAGGGAAGAGGGGAGGAATGCAAGCTGTTTTTTTTACGTTAGTTTGGATGGTTTGCTATTGGTTTTGTCTGCCAGTTTATGCTGTCGGAGATTCGCCGATAATCAATTTGCCACAGAGTACGATTGAAGGTGCGATCGACTTTCACATTCATTCTTCTCCTGATGTGATTCCCCGCAGGTTGGATGATTTTGAGGTAGCGAAATTAGCTGCTAGGGCGAAGATGAAAGCTGTTGTATTGAAAAATCATTATGCCAGCACAGCAGCGCGGGCAGTTTTGGTTAATAAAATAGTACCAGAAATCCAAGTTTTCGGAGGAGTTGTTCTTAATCATTCGGTAGGCGGCATTAATCCCGACGCTGTTAACGCAATGCACCGCATAGGTGGCAAATACGGTAAAGTAGTGTGGCTACCAACGGTTGATGCTGAGCATCACTTGCAGGTTTTTCACAAGTCGGGAAGGGGGATTAAAGTTGCGGAAAATGGCAAGGTTTTACCGGAAACAGCAGCGGTGTTGAAGATTGTGGCAAAAGAGAATTTGGTATTGGAAACCGGTCATATTTCCTCAGAAGAAGTGATGGCGGTTGTCGGTGAAGCCAACCTGCTCAAGATTAAGAACATCCTGATTACCCACGCAATGGCGGATGTACCCGGTTTATCCCTAGAAAATATGCAAACAGTCGCCGCAGCCGGAGCTTTTCTAGAACTAGCATTTGTGAACGATTTGATGGGAGAAAATGCCGCTGATGACGGACACAAAAACTGGCATCAAGTTCCTATTAGTAAAATGGCAGCAGCGATTAAACTAATAGGAGCAGAGCATTTTGTGATGAGCACGGATTTAGGAAGGAAACCCGATCCTTTACCTGCAGAAGGCTACAAATTATTTGTGAAAAAATTGATAGGTGAAGGCATTTCTCCGCAGGAAATTGATTTAATGATGAAACACAATCCAGCTCGATTGTTAGGCATTGAGAATTGGTAATTGGTAATTGGGTATTGGCAATCGGGGATTGGGAATCGCTAATTGGGAATTCTCTTTCCTCTTCCTTCTTCCTCCTTCCCTCTTCCTTCTGCCTTCTGCCTTCTGCCTTCTGCCTTCTTCCTCCTTCCCTCTTCCCTCTGCCTTCTGCCTTCTGCCTTCTGCCTTCTTCCTTCTTCTATTCTTGATTGCCTTTGTCGCGCAGGTATCCGTTATCTGCAATGCGCCAAGCACCCCCAGCATTGCCCGTTAAATCGCAATCTTCCACGGTAGCAATGCCATCTGTGTAAACGGCGATCGCCTCACCTTCATTACCATTAATCCGACACCGGCGCACGATCAATTTTCCTCCCAATCCGACACCTATTCCCAAACTGCCGTTGTCAAAAATACTGCAATCTTCCACCGTTGCTTTCCCATTATCCGATATAAAAATTCCGTTCCATACCCCATCATGAATTTGACTGCGGCGGAGGATAGAAGTTGCATCAGGGCCGCAAATTCCCACCACAGAATAGTCCGCAGAAGTGATATCGCTGTCTTCTATGATTAACTCGCCTTTGCGAATATCTACAGCGTAATATTTCCCAGTAGCGCTCAGGGTTAAACCCCGCACTAAAGCCGTATCAGTTGCCATTTTAATGCAGTTTGAGTTGATACTTTCAACCACAATGCGATCGACATCTCCGCTGCCGATAATTTCTACCGATTTGTCGAGAATTAGACTTTCGCGGTAAACGCCTGGATGCACGTCAATGCGCGTGCCAGGTGCTGCATTTTTCAGGGCTTCGCTAATAGTAGTATAATCGCCTTCACCCTGCTGAGAAACAACAAATCCTTGACTCTTCCCAACTTTGGTATCTGAAGTAGATGCTTTAATTTGCCCTGACTTCGACTCAAAATGCTCAGATTGTCGATCGCCCGCTTCGGAAAGTTGCGATGTTAGCTGCAAGCGTTCTTGATAAACTGTCTCTAGCTGATGTTCTAACTCGCATACTTGAGATATAAGTTGAGCTTGATTCTGATTGGCTGTCTCGATTTGACTTTGAGTTTCCGAGAGTTGAGAATAAAGGTGCGATCGTTCTCTGTTAGCAGTTTCTAGCCCAGATGCCAATTCAGAGCGACTTTGACGCACACTTTCTAACTGATTTTCTAACTCAAAGATTTGAGATTGAAGTTGATCTTGATTCTGATTTGCTGTCTCGATTTGACTTTGCAATTGGGAAATTTGAGAAGTTAGCTGAGATTCCAATTCAGTGCGACTTTGACGCACACTTTCTAACTGGTGTTCTAACTCCGAGATTTGAGATTGAAGTTGAGTTTGATTCTGATTGGCTGTCTCGATTTGACTTTGGAATTCCGATATTTGAGAAGTTAGCTGAGATTCCAATTCAGAGCGACTTTGACGCACACTCTCTAACTCATGTTCTAACTCGGAGATGTGAGATTGAAGTTGATTTTGATTCTGATTGGCTGTCTCGATTTGACTTTGGAATTCCGATATTTGAGAAGTTAGCTGAGATTCCAATTCAGAGCGAGTTTGATGCACACTTTCTAACTGGTGTTCTAACTCCGAGATTTGAGATTGAAGTTGATTTTGATTCTGATTGGCTGTCTCGGCTTGACTTTGAATTTCCGAGAGTTGAGAAGAAAGTTGCGATCGTTCGGTGTTAGCAGTTTCTAGCTGAACTTCTAATTCAGAGCGAGTTTGACGCAGGCTATTTAGCTGATTTTCTAAGTCCGATACTTGAGATTGAAGTTGAGTTTGATTCTGATTAACCGTCTCGATTTGACTTTGGGATTCCGAGAGTTGAGAAGTGAGTTGAGATTCCAATTCAGAGCGACTTTGACGCACACTTTCTAACTGGTGTTCTAACTCGGAGATTTGAGATTGAAGTTGAGTTTGATTCTGGTGGGCTGTCTCGGTTTGACTTTGGGATTCCGAGATTTGAGAAGTGAGTTGAGATTCCAATTCAGAGCGATTTTGACGCACAGTTTCTAACTGGTGTTCTAACTCGGAGATTTGAGATTGAAGTTGAGTTTGATTCTGGTTGGCTGTCTCGGTTTGACTTTGCAATTGGGAGAGTTGAGAATAAAGTTGCGAGCGTTCTGTGTTAGCAGTTTCTAGCTGAACTTCTAATTCAGAGCGAGTTTGACGCACAGTTTCTAACTGGTGTTCTAACTCCGAGATTTGAGATTGAAGTTGAGTTGGGATCTGGTTGGCTCTCTCGATTTGACTTTGCAATTGGGACAGTTGAGAATAAAGGTGCGATCGTTCTGTGTTAGCAGTTTCTAATTCAGCTTGCAGTTCTGATAACTGAGACTGGAGTTGCGAGCTATCTCCCTCCTTGCGCTGTATCTGAGACTCCAATTCTGACAACTCAGACAGCAGTCTCTCTCGCTCTACAACAACCATTTCGGATTGAAGTTGTACTTCATGAAGTTGAGAGTTTAACTGCATCTTCTCCAGATTAGCTGCTTCTAACTGTCTTTGCAGTTCTAATAATTCCAATGGAGGTTGCTTTGCTTGTTGGCGAGCGGTTTGCAATTGAGAGTTGAGTCTTTTGCGTTCTTGCTCTGCACTCTCCAATTGAGCTTGTATATCTGACAATTCCGAAGTAAATTGCGATCGCTCTGCTTCGACTAATTGCAGTTGAGCTTGCAAACCCGACAGTTGAGACTGAAGTTGCTGCCGCTCTTCAATGGAGCGATCGAACTTAATTTGAATTTCCGACAACTGGTACTGTACCTGCAATCTGCTTTGAGTAGCCGTTTCCAACTGACTCTCAAATTCCGACAGCAGAGCGTGAAATTGAGAACGTTCTGCATCAACCGCCTCTAACTCTGCTTGCATTTCCAGCAATTGAGCGTTAAGTTGCGATCGCTCCTGATCCGCAACTTCTAACTGATCTTTAAGTTCGGCCACTTCTCCTAACTGCGACTCAGCTTGTTGAGCATTTTCTAGCTGAAACTGCAAATCAGCAATCAGAGAATCAATCTGCGATCGATCCTGGGCAATTCCTGTCAAAAATTCTTCCATTTCCGACACTTGATTTTTTAACAATTCTTGCTCGCCCGTCACAGTTTCCAACCGACTTTGCAACTGAGACACTTCAGAATTTAGCTGATTTTCATTCTGCACCTTTTGTCGCAATTCCGAAGTTCTGGCATCCAACTGAGCAGCCAAATTCGATATAGCCTCCTGCGAACCCTGCATCCGCACCAAATTGCGTGAATTTCGCTTATTCAAAATTAGCCAGCAGACTAATGCCCCGCCTCCAAATCCTATGAATAAAAGTAATGCTTGCATTTGTTTTATCTAATTAATATCAATTGAGTTATTTTGAGACCGACCCAAAAATGGACATCTACCAATCGCTATCTTATATCGTTTCCGGTTGCATCGGAATAATAAAATCGAGTCAACAGTTAACACTCAAGCATTCAGTTTTACGACTGCGAGTCAACTGTCAACTGTCAACTGTCAACTGTCAACTGTCAACAATCATGAGGAGTGCCACCGGAATTGATATTACTCAAAACTATCACAACTTGCCAGCCTGTGTTCACTTGGATCGAGAATTTATATTTCTTTACAAATCCCTTTTGGTTACAGGTAAGGTGCAGCGCACCCTGCAAGTCCGATTAATGAAGCAAATCCACAATATGAGGAATAATTTCGATATGCTGAGTCAACAAATAATCCAACCTATCCGCCAGTAAACTAAAAATTAAATCGTTATAACTCATCCCGTATTCCGCCAAACCTAAAGCTACCAAACTCGTCACATTTTCCCCTGGATGTTTCAGATCCGGTTTCGGATTTGCTTCCAAAACATAAAGCGAGCCATCAGCATCACTTCGGACATCAATCCGCACCAAACTGTTCAAACTAAACTCCCAATAAATTGTTCGAGCTAACTCAATTAACTTTTGTTTTAGTTCTGGTTCCTCACCGCCCATCAACCGTCCTCGATCTGCCGTAATCGCCTTTTGATCCATAGAAGTAAAGATACGTTCGTCAGGCTCCAACACGCGCTCTATCGTGGAAAAAGCAAAAGGCTTTGTATTTTTAGAGAAACCGCCTTTAGCATATTTAACATAGCCACAAACCGCTACACAAAATTCTCGTCCCGGCAAATACTTTTCAATTAAAGCAGTATTGTGAGTGGAGCGGTGAACTTCCGAAACCGCCTGAGACAAACCCTCAATTTTGTCTACAAAATGAACGTGCAGCGAAGCGCGACCGGATACGGGTTTAACAACAAACGGCCCTTGATAGTCACCAAAAGCAATGGCAAAACGCTGATGCAAATTAGGCTGCAAAATCCCTTGAGAAGGATGCCAAGTCATAAACGGAGCGGTTTTAATTCCAACTGATTGCAGTTCCCGTTTAAAAGCGTGTTTGTTATCTAAAATTGAACTATTTAGAGGATTGTGACCGACATAAGGCATTCCCAACATTTCCAACAATGCGGGAGTGTGACAAACAGGATTGTAGCCCTGGACTCCGCCAGTATTCAGCCACACTAAATGGATATTTTTTTGTTTGAGTTGTTCCGGCAAATTCATGTCATCAGGCATGACAAAGACTTGCTGAAAGCCAATTTCTGCTAAGGCTTTAGCAATCTCGCGGGCGACTACTTCGTAACTTTTCCAAGAGCGGGGATTGTGAGTTTTGTAAATCACTGAGCCGGGGCGATCGCAGTCGCCGCCGAACACCACAGCAATCCGCAATTTAGCAAACAGCACCTCCAAATATTGAGGCAGCAAACTAAAGTCGTAATGCCAGCTATTGAGGCTGATTGATGTTGGAGTCATTTAAGTATTTTTTCCTTTTGGTTTCATTTTTTACCCACCGAACCGCTAGATTTTCCCAAATATATTCCCGCTAAAACCACAGAAAAAGCAAACCAATTAAACAAGCTCAAACTTTCCGAAAACAGCACCCAAGCCATAATCGCCGTAATTACGGGTTCTAGCAGCAGGAAAAAAGCTACAAATTCCGACGACAAACTACCGAGACTGTGGATAAGCAGTCCCTGACCGAAAGCTTGGCAAATCACGGCCAAAGCAATTACAGTCAGCCATCCCTGCCAAGAATAAGGGAAAACTCGATCGCCCGCAAGCAGAACCAGTGGCAAAACCAAGATACTGCCCATAAAACAGCGCCACATCAATATAGTTGTCGCCGGAAACTTGGTTCGCAAATGTTCTGAAATTAGCAGATTTCCTGCATAAAACATCGCCGATAAAAGAGCAGCAAAGTCGCCGGCAAGATTGTCTCCCGCAGTTTGCAAATCGTCCATTCCGATCGCAATTGCGCCGGACAAAGCCACCGCCAGTCCCACCAAAAACCTGTTGTCAAAGCGTCGCCCCAACAGCAGCCATCCCCCCAAAGTAGTAAATAAAGGAGTTAAGTTTCGCAGTACAGTAGAATTAGCGACATTAGTCTGACTCAGTGACCAGGCCCAGAAACCCACAGAAGCAGAAGAAACCACGCCTACGGCTATTAACAGCATCACATCCTGCAGAGTGTAGTTTGATCGCTCTTCAACTTGGGCCCCAGACATTCGGCGACGCATAGCACCCGCACCATTCCACACTCCAAATACTACAGTTGCTATCCACAAACGGTTAAAAACAGTAGCATTCGGGCTGATTTCCCGTTCGCTCAACCTAATAAAAATCGCCGCCAGCGACACCGCTAGCAGGGCCGCCGACAGCGATGCGATCGCCCAAATTTTGGCTTTACTGTCAGCTAATTCACCGTTTTTTAAACTTTCTGGCTTTCCCGAAACAAGAGTTTTGTCTTCAGTTTTTAAGGCAGAGTTTAACTCGGTTTTTTCCAAAATATTGCGCTGACGTTGAATATTTGGCTCTGGCAATTCCAGTTTTTTTGACATTATTAAAAGTTCCAATGAAGGCAGAAGGCAGTTGTGTAGGGTGCGTGACGAAAGAAAATTTGGGCGACGAATAAAGTGACTCAAAAGTCACGCACTCTACTTACTAAGGCTGCACCCACTATTTTTTATAGTTAACAGCAGCTTAGGTTGAAGGTTTAACAGAAAGCCTTGTCAAAGCCTCCTTCAGCGCCGGTGGCAATTGGCGGATAATCTTGTTCTTGTCACGATCGACACCAACCAAAGTTACCTGTGCTGTCACATATAACTCCTGAGTATCAGCCGATCGAATTTCGTAATCCCAAAGCAGCCGCACACCCTCGCTAGCAGCCATCCGCGTTCTGACTGCCACAGATTGACCCATTTGTACAGCCCGGTGGTAGCGCAGCGAAAGTTCCACCACGGGCAATTCCAAACCCTGCGCCACCCAGTCTGCATACTCGATGCCAAGAGATCGCAAACTTTCCACCCTAGCTTCCTCCATCCAAGCCAGATAAGTCCCGTGCCAAACCACACCGCTGTAGTCAGTATGGTGAGGGTACACTCGCACCAAATATTCAAACCAGCCCTCAGAGTCCATCCCCCGCCGATTTTGAATAGCACCAGCCGGTGCGAGTTCTGGTTGAGTTCGATCGTTCTCTAACACTTTACAAATCGTTCCAAAACGCTACATTTCTACAAATCATAAGACAAACTTCAGGCTTATGCTTGACAGTAAGCAACTAGAGTAATTGCTAGGATGATATTTTCCGAGACTTTTAGGTAATACTCATGACAATTGGTGTAGACTGAAGTAGCCTGCATAAAACCATCAGTAATGATGACTTGGACTTTCTCTCACTTATCTCAAGCTTTCCCTTGAGATCATCTCTGTAATCCTTGCGGTTCGAGGTTGGTCAAAACCAGTGAAGAATACACCTCCTTGATTTGTGCAAAATACGGTTAGAGCCATAAAAGTTAGGTGGCTCTAAAATTTTAAAAGGCCCCAACTGTGGTTAGAAAACACCAAGTTTGAGTAGCGCTTTAGGGATTTTCCTTAAAGCTTTGTGGGATACCACCATGCTCTGAGACCTGTCTGATGAGTGTGCTATATTCGGATTCTCTCAGGTTGTCGGAGATTGTCTGGATTAAAAGTATCAGTACCAACGCCCTAGTTTAACGTCGCACAAGAAAACTCAACTGTTTTTACCGCCAAAACCCCATGATAGAAAAAATTTTAGTAGCCGTCGCCGGTCGCGGCTTGTGCGAAGAGATGTTTAATATGTTGATGGACATCCCTTCCTTGCAACAAACCTCTGTCACCGTCTTGCACGTCGTGCCGCCGCAAGTAACCTCCGATGGCATGGCCGAGAAATTGGAAGAAGGAGGCAAGATTTTAGCACAAGCAGTCCAGTCTTTGAAAATAGATCCCAGCAAAGTCAACCCCCGGCTCAAACAGGGAGACCCGAAAACCACAGTTTGCCAAGTCGCAGAAGAAGAACAATCCGACTTAGTAATTATGGGTTCCCGGGGACTCGGACGGCTGCAATCGATTTTGGAAAACTCAGTCAGCCAGTACGTTTTCCAGCTAACATCCCGACCGATGTTGTTAGTAAAAGACGACATCTACGTCAAAAAAATCAAGCGAGTCATGGTGGCGGTAGACAAATCAGAATCTGCCAAACAGTCATTGCAGCTTGCGCTATCTTTGGTCAAAGAAGTCAGTGGCGGAGAGATAATTTTAGTACACGTCACCAAAGATTTGACGGGAAAAGCCAGCGAAGATTTAACAGCAAGTGCTGAAAAAGACCCCGTATTGGCCCCAGCAGTAGCACTAACCAAACAAATGGGAGTTAGCTACCGCTGCGTGAGTGCTACAGGCAAGCCAGGGGAAGAAATTTGTCGGATTGCAGACGACTTGAATGCCGACTTGTTGGTAATCGGTTCCCCGGATCGGCGACCCAACGTTGCCAAAAACTTTGTGGATATCGATCGACTCCTAGGAAATTCGCTATCAGACTACGTGCGAGTTTATGCCAACTGTCCCGTCTTGCTAGCCCGCACAGTCGGCTAGAATCTCATCATTAAGAGTTAGCAGCTAACACTCAACATTTAACAAAAAAAGCGCCTCAGCAAAAAGCTGTTGGCGCTTTTTTTGCAAGCAGCAAAGCCAGAGAGAAATAGCAGCAGTTGCTAATCTTTTCTGCCTTGACGGCTAGCTGTTTGAATGTACAGAATGATTAGAAAAACACTGGGAACCAATACAAACAGAATGGTTGCCACAAACCCTAAATCGTTAACTTCCATGAAGACGCTCGCCTCTATCGGAAAATAGAAAAACACACACAACTAGGATATCACTCAAAGGCAAAAGGCAAACTCGAAGACAGAAGAAGAGCTAACGGACAAGCGTCGAAACCCGCTTTCTGCCTGGATGCCTCGCTGCCCAATCTCTTATTTGTCCTAGAAACCAAGTTTCTTTTCCTAGGCAGGCAAAAGGCGTGATTATACAGTGAAATAGGAAAAAAAACACAATTATTGCATTCTGCATTTTTCTTTCCTTCTGCATTAGAGCATCTCTAGCCTTCTGCCTTCTGAAAGTCACGGTTTAGTCTTCACGCTCACCTGACCATTGACCATAGCTTGACAAGCCAATCGATAGTTTTCGGGCTTTTTCTTGAGCTTGCGGTTCTCAAAGTCAGTGCGGGGCGACAGATTTTCACTGCCCTCGACAATTTCCACAATGCAGGTGCCGCATTGACCAATGCCCCCGCAATTCATGAGCTTTCCCGAAAACGTGTACAAATCGATGCGGTTTTCTAGAGCTTTGAGCCTCAAATTGGCCCCGTCTGCTGCGATGACTTCCTGATTTTCCTTCACAAACTTGATATTGGCCATTGCCGATTCCTTAACGCAGTTGACATCGAACTCTATTACAAAATATTAACTAATGTGTCGGACGTTTAATACCCCGATGTCTAATTGCCTTTGTAATTAAAGGACGCGCGTGCGTAGCTATCCCGTAGGGAATCGCCCCAACCGAATCTCACGGAGCATCCGAGAGGTTATTAGTCGGAAGATTGCTCACAAAGCGCTGGAGAGACGAAAGCCCCAGGTTGTAGGTGATAATTGCCGACAATCGGCTTCTCTCAGCCCTAGTCAAATCAGTTTCCGCCTGAATCACATCCGTCTGAGTACCCACACCAGCTTGAAACCGCAGTCTCGCCAGACGCAGAGCTTCCCTTGACTGCAAAACCCCCGCCTCAGAAGTTTCGATATTCTCAAAACTCGATTCTAAGCCAAAATAAGCTTGTTCTACTTCCCGGCGAACCTGGTTGCGGAGTTGGTCGAATCGACTTTCGGCGATCGCAATATCAGCATCCCGCTGTCTCACCCTCGCGTTCGCCGCGCCCCCATCGAAAATACTCCAAGTCAGACTCGCCCGGATCGAATACCCGTCGGCCCACCCACGAGTCTCAAACGGGTTGGGGTCGTCAGGGTCTTGTCCCAGCACGTTGTAACTACCCCCAACACTCAGTTGAGGCAAACGCCCCGCCTGAATCGATCGCCTCTGCTGCTTGCTGATATCTCTCTGCACCAACTGCTGTTCCAACTCTGGGCGATTCTTAAAAGCCTGCACGATACTCTCTTCCAAAGACAGCCTCCAAGAGCCCGCTTGTTCTACCGGATCTGCCGCTGTCAAGTTCGCCGACTGGCTGATATTCAAAATCTCAGCCAGACGCCGCTGGGCAACTCGCTGATCGCGACGGGCCACTGACAGTTGTTGCACCTCGTTAGCCAAATTTGCCTGAGCCTGCAACACAGCAAACCGGGTTCCCACCCCTGCCCGTTCCAGGGCTTCGGCATCCCGCAAACTTTGCTGGGCATTTCTGACCGAAGCTTGGCGGATGGCAACTTGTCCGTCCGCGTTTTGCAAGTTGTAGTAAGCCTCAGCAGTGTCGAAGCGGAGTTCCTCGGCTTGGCGTTCCACATCCAGTTCCCGAAGGCGCAACTGTTCCTCTGCAGCGCGGATGTTAGCCCGCCGCCTTCCGAACAAATCGATGTCATAGTTCAACTGCAAAGTGCTGTTGAGACTGTTGCTGCCTAAATTTTGCCGAGCTTGCTCGGCGGGCTGCCCGGTTCCGTTAGCCCGAGAGTTGTTGAAGCGCTGCTGAGCCCGGACTCCGAGTTCTCCGCCTGCAGTCACAGAGCGGCTGGCGTCCATTTGAAAATTCAGGTCTGGATAAAGAGCAGCTTGCTGTTCGCGCAAAGCGGATCTGCTTTGTTCCACCTGCTGTCCGGCGATTTGCAAAACTTGGCTGTTGCGGCGCGCGAGGTCGATCGCCTGCTGCAAGGTAATTGGCTCAGTTTGCTCGATCCTGACATCCTCCGGGTTTGTCGGAAACAGCAGCGGGTTCGGGTTGGGTTCCAGGGAAGCCGGAGGCTTGGTGTCTAAAATGCCCCTCGGAGGGAGAGGGGGGAAACTTTCGTTCGGAGTGCCCCGGAGAATTGGTACCGGGGAACTCGGCACAGGAACATTGTTGGGAGGGTTTGGGGAAGGCTGCTGAGTCTGTGTCGGTTCCAACCCTCTTAGAGGCGTTGAACCGGCCTGAGACAGAGTTGATGGGGAAGCCGGAGCAGCCTGTTGAGGCTTTGATGCTTGCTCCGGCCCGGCTGGGGGGTTAAGGGCGATCGACTCTTCGGCCTGTGATGCTGATTCTGCCACTTTGTTCGAGGCCGATCGAACATTCTGCCCTAATTCGACGAGCTGATTGCTAGGGGCCAAGCTGTCCTGAGACTGAGCCGGAGGCTGTGCTGAAGCACTCTGTGCGGCGTTGCCCAAAGTAATTGCAGCGCCCACTCCGACTACGATGATTTGACGAAAAACACGCATAATTTTTTAATTACTCTGCAATCCTAGAGACAATTTTAGAGCAAGATTGAGGTCTCAAGTTTCTAGTCTGTAGCCTGAACTCGACGGTTACAAGTCACAATTACCATACTCATCTTAACTTTTGAATGTTCGATTCAAAATTTAGAATTTAACTTCCGCAGTTGCCAGACCGATCGCCGCCGAGATTAGTTCCTCTACTCCGCTCACCGGCAAAATCCGGGTTTTCAGCGAGCTGGCGAGCTGTTCGAGGGTCATGTCGTCGAGAAAACGCGGTTCCCCCTGTTTTAGCATCACCGACGGCAGCAGGATACCATCTCCCAAGTCTCGCCCCTGCAAAGCTTCGAGCAAATCTTGCCCGGTGAGCAAACCCGTGACAGTGATAGTTTGTCCCCAGTAGTGGCTGCACAGTGCTGCCATGTTGACGGACAAGCCGGGAATTTGGTTTAGTTGTTGTACGATCGGCTCAAAAGCTTTTTCGACTGCATTCCCCACCACCCAAACTAACTTGCGATCGGGCTCGACTGGCATCGGTTGCAGCTTCTCAAAAGCTGTTTCAAACTGCTGGATAAACTGGCGGATAGAACCCACACCGTTACCAATTTGCGGATAATCTTCGTAATCAGCAGCCGACGGCAAATCTAAACCCGCGATTAAAAACCACTCGTCAGCCAGCCAAATACAGCGCGACTTTGAATTCTGCTTTTTAGCTTTTGGGCCGCCTTTTCCTTTACTCAAAAGCACTTGAATTTTCTGCACTTGCTCGATTACTTCTCGCGCTTTTTCCGCAGTTACTGCGATCAGTTCATCTTCGGCAGGACGAAAGCGAGTTAAACCCACCGGCACTACAGCCACCGATGCTACAGCGGGAATACTTCCAGTATGAAACTTTGCCAAATCTAACAAAGTGCGTTCTAAATGTTCGCCATCATTAATCCCAGGACAAACAACTACTTGAGAGTGAATTTGCAAGCGGCGTTCTTGAAACCATTTGATTTGTTCGAGAATCTTGCCAGCGCGGAGATTTTTTAGCAACCGAATTCGCACTTCCGGTTCCGTAGCGTGCACGGAAACATAGAGAGGAGAAAGCCGCATTTGTTCGATTCTGTCCCACTCTTTTTGAGACAAATTTGTGAGAGTGAGATAGCTACCATACAGAAAGCTGAGGCGGTAGTCATCATCTTTGAGATAGAGAGTTTCCCGCTTTCCCGGTGGTTGTTGGTCTATAAAGCAAAAAGGACAGCGATTGTTGCACTGAATTAGTCCGTCAAAAAGAGCTGTTTCAAATTCCACTCCCAAGTCTTCATCATACTCTTTTTCTATTTCTAATTTGTGAGTTTTGCCTTTAGTGTCTAATACTTCTAATTCGAGAAATTCATCGGCGCACAGGAATTGATAGTCAATCAAGTCGCGGGGTTTTTGACCGTTGACGGCGACGATTGAGTCTCCTGGTTCAAATCCCATTTCGGCGCAGATGCTGTCGGGGATAACTTTGGTGATTAGGGCGGGCCGGATTGATAAGTCGCTCATGGTTATTAGTTATTTGTTATTTGTTATTTGTTAGCGGAGAATGTTTACAGTTTAACTTGTCTAGGCTGACAGAAGCGATCGGGCGATCGCTTCTGCCAGTCTAGGCGAGTGAATTGTCTTTAAGAGAATTGACTTGTCGGGTTGCTAAATATACAGCATTATTATATTTTTTCCATAAACAGTCCTGCAATCCGCACCTCAAAAGTTATTCCAGGTAGCTGAGGCTGCCATCCAAGTTGCACTGCTTGCCGTATCCATTGTGTTGCATCACAGGGTGTTACTGGTTTCACTTCGTTAGCGGGACTTAAACCTTGAGGATGAGGTCGATCGGTGATGATAACTAACACCGAACCCGGTTTTTGGGCGTGTTCGATCGCAACATGAAGATTTCCGCAGTATTCTTGCGTATAAGTAGCTTGTCTTCGGATTAGCCAGATGAAAGGCTCCCCATCAACAATTATTTTTCTGGTTCCTTTTTTCGGTATGGACATAGTTTGCTAAGGTCGATCGCCTTTAGAATCAGGATAATTTCTGGGTTGTGAATTTAGCTTGGCTGTGAGAGGATGTATCAAAAATATGTATTTATGAAACTCAAAATTTTGACTGGTTCCTGACAGGCTTAGTTGTTTCTGCCAGCACAACACCGCTCTTTTGTCAACCCAGCAGTGCGGGAAATAATCGCTTTTTTTGCGATACTCTTCCATATATTAGCACTGGGATTCTGAACGGAAAACCTGTTTTCAATCTGATACTATTGTTCCCAGAATTCCGGGAGCGATAAAGAAGGACATCGCTACACCAATACTAGCAGCAGTAACCAGCCTAATTAGCGCTAATTGTGCATTTTGTCGCTCGCTATCTTCGAGCATTCTACATCCTTCACGGCGACGCTCACTTTGAGTTAAAAGCTAACAGCTTGTCAGCTCTTAATAAGCTTTTTATGAACGGGTTCTTCGGCCCGTTCCACAAGAAAATTTACTCTTTGTGGAACAGGCATCTTGCCTGTTCTTGTTTTGGTGGAACAGGCATCTTGCCTGTCCTTGTAATTATAACAACCTACGCATTTTTCACTGCCCCACCTGCGATCGCCGTTAAAATCGCCACACCAAAAGCCAGCCGATACCACACAAACACCCAGGTATTTTGAGTTTGCAGGAACTTGAGCAGCCACGCGATCGACAAATAAGAAAACACAAAGGCCGAAATCGTTCCCACTATCAAAGCTGCAACTCCAGCATCGCTGATTCCTTCTCCCAAAGAACCCTTCAATTCCACTAATCCAGCCAGAGTAATTGCCGGAATTCCCAATAAAAAAGAAAACCGCGCGGCCGCGGGTCTTTCTAATCCTATAAACAATCCTGCTGTTAGGGTAGAACCCGATCGCGAACACCCCGGAATCAAGGCTATTGCTTGAGCTAATCCCATAAAAATACCGTCTTGAACAGTTAACTTTTCATAAGTACGATTGCGCTTGCCAATTTTTTCTGCTATTGCTAACAGTAGCGACATGACTATCGAAGCAATAGCGATGCTGGCCAAACTCCTGAGTGGCGAGTTGTCAAAATCTGGAATCAATGCCTTGATTAGCAGCCCAAAAAAGACTATAGGTATTGTTCCCAAAACCAGTGCCACCGCCATTTGAAACTCATGGGATTTGTAGTTGCGTCGCACCACGGCTTCTAATGCACCAACAGTTATATTTGTCAAGTCTTTCCAGAAATACCAAAGCACTGCGACAATACTGCCCAACTGAATAACAGCAGTATAAGCAACCCCGGGGTCGCCCCATCCCAGGGCGATCGGCACTACCTTTAAATGAGCGCTGCTGCTAATGGGCAAAAACTCTGTTAATCCTTGTACAATTCCTAAAACAAGGGCCTGCACCAGATTGATTTGAGCCGGCCCGGAAACATCAGCAGCCGGCGTTTGGGCGAGGAGTGCGTCAAGCAAAGCTATCATTAGTTGTAAATTCCCAGTTGTCAGTTTCTAGTAATCAGTTGAATTTAATATCTTGCACCCTTCTGGGAAGCTAGAAGCCCACCCCACCACAAATAAATTTTATTGTGGCGCGGACTGTTCCAGTCCGCCCCTGAAAAGCCGATCGCAAATAGTGATCTTCGGTCTGTAGAATCGCCTTGTCGATCGCCACTATCAGCAATTTATGATCATCGAGTCGAAACTACTTTAACCTACTCAACAACATTTGCCTACATTTTGCTGATAAACTTAGGAAAGTTTTTGCATCTGATTTCGCTTTCCTTACAGCAACTGCCAATAACCTATGATATTTCCTGAAAACAAAAATTCAATTGTTACTGCTGCTTCTGGCATCCGCTGGCTGAGGCGAATGTTGTCAGCGAGTCTTGTAACAGTGGCGATCGCACTTAGCTTGATACTGCTAACCGGCACCCCACCAGCCTTCGCCACTCTCACAGACGATCGCTATGACGGTACAATCTTTGCCCTCTACGCCGGCAACGGTTCCCTAGTTCCTCCTAAAGTCAAACTCACAGATTCTTTCAAACGCAATAAACCCGTATTGTTAGTGTTTTACACTGACGACAGCAGCGACTCCAAGCAATACGCGATCGTCGTCTCTCAACTCCAGGAATTTTACGGGCGCGAAGCCGACTTTATGCCCATAACAATTGACTCTTTGCCTCCGCAACCGTCACCCGAAATCACCGAACCAAGCCATTATTACGAAGGTTTCGTACCTCAAACTGTCATCCTAGACCAATCGGGAAAAGTAGTTTTTAATGAAAAAGGACAAATACCATTTGAACAGGTAGATGATGCTTTTCGGAAAGTCTTTGACTTGCTGCCCAGAGAAAAATCAATCCCGCTCAAACGCCGTGTCGTGAACGAACTTAACGTCGAATTGTCGAAGTAATAGGTAATGGTAATTGCTAGTCGCTATAGCAATTTTCAAGGATTCCTTAACGAGAGTTTTTTTGTTCTATATTGGGTAAGGTACGCAATGCGCGCCCTACATTTAGGGTGATACACTCAACAGTCAACAGTCAATCATCATTCTGCCTAAGTAATTCTTTACAAACACCATATCGGGTCTCAGGGCAAAATGGACGTGAACTATTTAAACTTTAAACGATGAGTAGAACCTTAATTCCTGTGATTCTGGCCGGTGGTAAAGGCGAACGTTTTTGGCCGCTGAGCCGCAAGCAGCGGCCCAAGCAGTTTTTGAGTCTCGACGGTAGCGGCAAGAGTTTGCTGCAGGCTACTGCGGAAAGACTTTTGGAATTAGGTAACGGCTGGGACGATTTGTGGGTGGTAACGTCGGAAATGTTGGCTGCGGGAGTCCGCGAACAGTTGCCGCTGTTACCGCCGGAGAATTTGCTGGCGGAACCGGAGGGCCGGGATACTGCGCCGGCGGTGGCCTGGACTGCTATAGAAACTGCGAAGCGTTACGGTGAGGATGCGGTTGTTGGTTTTTTCCCGGCGGATCACTGGATTGGGGAACCACAGGAGTTTATCAAGACTTTGGAGGCGGCGGCGGAGTTGGCGAAAAATCAGGATGCGATCGCCACTTTGGGAGTAAAGCCGAGTTATGCTTCCACTGGTTACGGTTACATCGAACAAGGTGAGGAAATTGGCAGTTTTGGGGGTTTTCCGGCCTATCGGGTGGCGAGGTTTACCGAAAAGCCCGATCGCACAACTGCGGAAGAATTTGTAGCCAGCGGCAAGTTTAGTTGGAACGGGGGAATTTTTGTATTTCGAGTCGGAACTGTCTTGACAGAATTGCGAAATCATGTACCGGAAATGATGGCAGCTTTGGAAGCAAAAGGCGCGCAGGCTTACTCGGAATTACCCAAAATTAGCATCGATTACGCGCTGATGGAGAAGACGCAAAAAGCTTGTGTTCTGCCCGTAGGCTTTAGCTGGGACGATTTGGGAGATTGGAATGCGATCGGCCGTTTGCTGCAAGGAGACAAGCCGAATGTGGAGTTAGCAAAACACGTCGGAATTGATACGAAAGGTGGCATTTTTTATGCCGCCGATGAGAATGAGGTGATTGTCACCATTGGTTTAGAAGATGTCGTAGTTGTCAGAGATGGCAATGTGACTTTGATTGTGAAAAAGGACAGGACGCAGGAGATTAAACAGGTAATTAAGGTTTTGGGAGAAGATGAGAAGTTGAAAGATTTATTGTGATGTAAGTACGCCACAGATTGGGCAGGCGAATACAAAGGATTAATTACTCTTTATCCAGACTTTCGTTTCTTAATCTGTGTCGTACTTTACTATTCTACTTTTGTTGTTCGCACTTCCACTGAAGCCATTGTTTTACCAGATTCCTAATTAAAGCCTCTGCTTCTGATTCTGACATAGGTTCTTTTGGTGGATCGTTCTGATCGACACCGTGCCGTGCATCATCACCAATTGCGCTTTGACTATTAGCAGTATGCTTGAATTGCCTAATCTTATCTTTAGTTATCCACTGTTCAATCCTATCTATCTTATTTTTTTTTCCAGCATCTTTCTTGACAATTTCATAAACTTTGTAAAGATTAATCCAGTTACGATCAAACTCCCTAAATAGTCTAAAAACATTTTCAACTATCTCGTCTTCTTCTGCCAGCTTCCTCCAGGAGTCAAACCCTAAAATAGGGATTCTATCTTGACCGCCTTCTAGTTTGATATAAACACGAGTTAGAGGATCTCTGACTAAAAGCTCAACTCGGTTATGACGCTTACCTTCTTCGTCAACTTCGCGGATGTTATCAGGCTTAAAAAGTGGAAACTCTGTAAAATGAATCCTTGCAACAGCAGTTATATATTGAAGAAGTTTAGTAGCTTCACAAAGTACATCATACGTATTTGTTAGTGATTCCCAGTGCGAAGAAGTTAGGTAATATTTACTAATCTCTTCTTGGATTAAGCTAAATTCATCTGATGAAGCCAGTAAGGAAGAAGTTAGGTAATCTTCTTTACTATTCTCTATGATTAAGCTAAATTCATCTGATGAAGCCAGCAAGTTCGACAAATTGTCAAGATTCGACTTTGTAACGCTAAAAATCTTAAATGGTTTGTTAACGGGTTTGTACATATATTCCATTAGAAAAACCTCCTAATCGTATCAGGAATAGTAAATATTACATCAACTGCACTCATATTTGTGACCCATGACTAAACAAATCAATTTACTTTACTTACATAATTTCTGCTAAATCCAACACAAAACCAGGTAGTACATCTTCCCCTGATAGAGTGCGAGGATTTTGGATAATTTCAACATCTTGACCGGGGCGATAAATTTCAACACGCTGATTTTGCCTGTCAATTAACCAACCCAATTTAGCACCGTTATCTATATATTCTTGCATTTTCTCTTGAAGTTTCTTCAAGGAATCAGTCCGAGAACGCAACTCAACAACAAAATCAGGACACAAAGGAGCAAAACTGTCTTTTTGCTCCGGTGTTAAAGCATCCCAGCGTTCTTTTTTGACCCAAGAGGCATCAGGAGAGCGATCGGCACCATTGGGGAGTGTAAAGCCTCCCGAAGAGTCGAAAACTACTCCCAGTTTAGTTTCACGGTTCCAGACTCGGAGTTGAGATGTTAAATCGGCATTACGCCTGCTAGTTTCACTGCCTGTCGGTGGCATAATAATTAATTCCCCTGATGCTGTACGTTCAAATTGATAATCGCGGTTGTGCTGACAAAGCTGAAAAAATTGCTCGTCAGTTAAGTTGATGGATAATTCGATCGAGTTGGCAGGAAATGGGATGGCAATCATGTCTCTTATACGATATTAAAAACATTGAGAATCTGGTTTTTAATAACTTACTCATTCAATTCTTTGACACATCTTTTCAAGTTAATAAATTTAATTATAAAAATATCATGTCTGCTTTAACTGTATATTACCATGAGGATTAATGCCACGGCCAAAAACCGATCGCCCCCCGCACCCCAAAATTCTCACGCGCATTCCCACCCTTTCGCCCAAGTTATTCCCCAAGACACTGGTCAGCCCGGTCAACAGCGCTATCCTAGTAGTTATATAGCCCTTAAACCCGATCGACCCGGAGGCCCCTTGTTTAGCCTAGTTCAAAACAATTCTCGCAAAGGAGAAATTCTAGAGGTCGTCTTCCGCAACGGTTGGGACTACATGAAAAGCCTCCTAACCGGCCGCAAAACCGACGCACCCAGTCTCCCAACTCCAGCAGTTCTCCGCAACATCCTCGTCCAATTAGGCCCAGTTTTTGTCAAATTAGGACAATTGCTGAGCACCCGTCCTGACCTTTTGCCGGCCAGCTATATCGAAACTCTCTCCACGCTACAAGCGGAAGTGCCGCCCGTACCGTGGTCGCAAGTAGAAGCAATCGTCCGCCAGGAACTCACACAATCTCTCGAAAATACCTTCGCCAAATTTAACACCGAAGCCATCGCTGCAGGTTCGATCGCCCAAACCCACAAAGCTACTTTAAAAGACGGCCGCGAAGTCGCCCTCAAAGTTCAGCGCCCCGGTATTGATATTGTCATCGAACAAGACATCGCCGTACTGCGAGGTTTGGCAGAACTTGTCATGCTCACAGACTTCGGTCAACAATACGATATTGTCGCCCTAGCTGAAGAATTTGCGATCGCCCTGCGTGCAGAACTAGACTTCATTCAAGAAGCCAGCTACACAGACGAACTGCGCCGCAATTTATCTAAAAGTAAATGGTTTGACCCCACACAAGTTGTCTTACCAGAAATTAACTGGGAGTTGACTACAAAAAAACTCTTAGTAATGGAGTGGCTGAACGGAGTCCCAATTTTGCTAGGCGACTTGCAAGGAATTCGCCACAAAGGAGATATAAATGCCGAACGCGAAGAAATTACAACGCTGCTTTGCCGCGTTTTCTTCCAGCAGTTATATATCGACGGATTCTTTCACGCAGACCCGCATCCCGGCAATTTATTTTATCTCAAAGATGGCCGCATAGCCCTGCTAGACTGCGGCATGGTCGGCAGATTAGACCCGCGCACTCAGCAGAATTTGACAGAAATGTTGCTGGCAATTGTCGATTTAGACGCTCAGCGCTGCGCTCAATTAACTTTGGAAATGGCAGAATTTGCTCAGCCGACAAGTTTAGTTAATCTAGAGAACGATTTGGCTCGAATGCTACGCAAGTATTACAATGTCAGCTTGTCGCAAATGAACTTGTCGGAAATATTTTATGAGGTGCTGGAAATCACCCGCAAAAATAAAATTCGGCTTCCCAGCAATCTCGGTTTGTATGCAAAAACTCTAGCTAATTTGGAAGGACTAGCCCGCTCTTTTAATCCCAGGTTTAATATTGTAGAGCAGGTGAAACCGCTGATGACCGATATGTTTCGGCGTCAGTTATTCGGAGATGACCCGATACAAGCTTTGTTGAGAACTGCCCTGGATCTGAAAAGCTTGTCTTTGCAATCCCCGCGACAGGTGGAAGTGCTTTTAGACCGGGTTACTTCAGAAACTTTGAAGTGGAACTTGACACTAAAAGAACTCGATCCGCTGCGTCGCACTCTGGGGGATTCTGCGAACCGACTTTCTTTTAGTATTGTCGTGGGTTCGCTGATTGTGGGGGCGGCAATTATTTCTTCTAACGCACAAACTTCTCAGCTATCTTTTCTGAGCACTGGTTTGTTTGGGGCGGCGAGTTTTTTGGGTTTTTGGTTAATTATTAGCATTCTCAGGTCAGGGCGTTTGCGGAGTTGATTGTACAATATCGGTATGTGTTGTGGAACATGCCGGAAAGCCTGTTCTTGAGAATTGTGGAAGATGTAGAATATAGCCTAGTGCAACAACCGCATAAAGGTAGGCTATGTCACAGCATGATTCTTCTCTCCCAAAGTCGGCAATTAGAGACAACCGCCGCCGGGGTACTGTGGGCGATTTTTTGAAAGCCAAGGTTGAGGAAAACTCAACCTTGTCAATTGTTTCTGCTTACTTTACAATTTATGCTTTTGATGGTTTGAAGCAACAACTTCTAGGTATTAAAAGCTTGAAATTTCTCTTTGGCGAACCGCGCTTCATCAAGTCACTTGACCCCAGTAAAACTGATAAAAAGGCTTTCCAAATTGAGGATGAGGGCTTGCAGCTACAGAATCGGTTGCAGCAAAAGCGGGTTGCAAAAGAATGTGCAGAATGGATTGAGAAAAAAGTACAGATACGGTCGGTAAAGCAATCTAATTTACTGCACGGCAAAATGTATCACATTGCTCATAACGGAAGTGAAAATGCTATTACGGGCAGTTCTAATTTTACCGTGCGGGGACTGGGATTAGGTAGGAAAAACAACAATATTGAACTCAATTTAGAAGTAGATAGCAAACGGGATACCCGCGACCTGAAAGCCTGGTTTGATGAACTCTGGAATGATGCCGAACTAATCGAAGATGTCAAACAAGATGTGCTGCTGTACCTAGAGCAACTTTACCAGAACAATTCTCCTGAGTTTATCTACTACAAAACTCTGTTTCATATCTTCGAGACTTTCCTCGATGACCTAGAAAAAAACGATATTCTCAGCGAACAGTTACACTTTTTTAATACAGAAATTTGGAAATCTCTATTTGAATTTCAGAAAGACGGAGTTAAGGCTGCTATCAATAAAATCGGACGATATAACGGGTGTATTATTGCTGACAGCGTTGGTTTAGGTAAAACATTTGAAGCTCTAGCGGTGATCAAATATTTTGAACTTCGCAATAAAGGAACAGTTTTGGTTCTTTGTCCCAAAAAACTCCGCGAGAATTGGACGGTATATCTAGCACAGAACAATAGCGAACTGAATCCTTTTCTTAAAGACGGCTTTAACTATGCAGTCCTGTCTCACACCGACTTGAGCCGGGATTCCGGTTACTCTGGGGATCTTAATTTAGAAAAGATTAATTGGGGCAACTATGACTTGGTAGTTATTGACGAATCCCACAATTTCCGCAACAACATCAAGAGTAAACGGGACGAATTTGGCAATCTAATTAGAAAAAGCCGTTACGAAAGGCTGATGGATGACATTATCAAGAGCGGTGTCAAAACTAAGGTGCTACTCTTATCAGCAACTCCGGTTAACAATGATTTAAAGGATTTGCGGAATCAACTTTATTTTATCACAGAAGGTCGCGATGCTGCGTTTAGCGAATCGCTGGGAATTGCCAGTCTGCGCGCTACACTAGCTGATGCTCAGGGGAAATTTACCAAGTGGGCCAAGAAAAGTAGGGATCGCAAAACTAGCGAACTGCTGGAAGAACTAAGTTCTGCTTTTTTCAAACTGCTTGACGAATTGACGATCGCACGATCGCGCAAGCACATTCAAAAATACTATAAAGATGCGATCGCCCAATTAGGCGGCTTTCCAGAACGGCTCAAACCCATTTCGGTATTTCCTGAGATTGACCTAAAGGGTGAGTTCCTGTCCTACGAACAGCTTAACAGCGAAATTTCTAAATATCAACTCTCGCTATTCAACCCTTCAAAATATGTCCTGCCGCCATACCGTTCGGTGTATGAAAATAAAGGAGTGCGAAATTTCAAACAGAGCGATCGCGAACGCTGTTTGATCGGCATGATGAAAGTCAATTTTCTTAAACGCTTAGAAAGCTCCATCCGTTCCTTTGCGCTGACAATGGAGCGCACGATTAAAAAAACTGGAGATCTAGAGACAAAAATTAAAAATTTTCAGCAATTGCAGCAATCTCGCGACGCTAACCAGACAGTAACTTTCAGCGATTGGATGATTGAAGACTTGGACGATGAAGAGTTGCAAGATGCCATGCAAGTAGGTCAGAAGCTGATATTTCAAATGGCGCACCTCGATGTCGAAACCTGGTTAAAAGACCTGAAACGCGACAAGGAACAGCTTAAAAAAATTTACAATTCTGCCCAAAGCATTTCTGTGGAACGCGATGCCAAGCTGGCTGAGTTAAAAGCACTGATCGCCGAGAAAGTCAAGCATCCTACGACTAACAAGCATGGCAAACCAAATCGCAAGGTTTTAGTCTTTACTGCCTTTGCAGATACGGCAGTCTATCTCTACGAAGGATTGCGGGAATGGGCAAGATTAGAATTGAAAATTAACTTAGCTTTGGTGACTGGGGGATCGGCGGCAAATAAGACTACCTTTGGCAAAAACGAGTTCAATCACATCCTGACAAATTTTTCGCCTTTCGCCAAGAAACGCGCCCAAATTCCATCTATGCAGCAAGACGGCGAGATTGATTTATTAATTGCCACTGATTGTATTTCGGAAGGGCAAAATTTACAAGATTGTGATTATCTGATTAACTACGACATACACTGGAACCCAGTCAGAATTATCCAGCGGTTCGGTAGGTGCGATCGCATTGGCAGCCCCAACCACACGGTACAATTAATTAATTTTTGGCCGACAGAGGACTTGGATCAATACATCAATCTGAAAAATCGAGTAGAAGCACGGATGGCTTTAGCGGACATGGCTGGTACATTTGAAGATAACCTGCTGGAGGCAAAGGAGATTCAAGAACTGATTGAGAGTGATTTGAAATACCGCGACAAGCAGTTGCTGCGATTGAAAGACGAGGTGCTGGATCTCGAAGATTTCACCGAGACTGTAGCCCTAACGGAATTCACTCTCGATGATTTCCGAATGGAACTAGCCAAATACATTGAGAGCAACCGCAAACTACTCCAAGATGCCCCTTTAGGACTCTATGCCGTAGTTCCAACTAACTCGGAGTACCCGATAATTGCTCCCGGCGTAATTTTTTGCCTCAAACAAAAAGGCGATTGTCTTGATAATAAAACCGTCAACCCGCTGCAACCATACTTTTTAGTTTACGTTCGAGAAAATAAGGAAGTGCGATTAACTTTTGCTCAACCCAAACAAATACTTGAAATATATCAGTTGCTCTGCGCGGGGTGTACTGTTCCCTATGAAGAGTTGTGCAACTTGTTCGATAGACAAACTAATAACGGATTTGATATGAGTTTGTATAACGATTTGCTTAAGCGCGCGGTTGATTCAATTGCAGGTATTTACAACAAGCGGCTCATCGGCCACCTGCTGTCTAGCCGCAGTGCTGTGTTGGTTGAGCAAGCGCATCAGGTTAAAGCAACAACTGATTTTGAACTGATTACCTGGCTGGTGATTAAATGAGCGTCAGCGAACAACAAGCCAAAGCATCTATTAATGAAGCTTTAAGTAGTTTTGTCAAGGGAAAACTTGCCGATAACGCTAGAAATTTGTTTTTAGCTCTTGGCTACCGCAGTGATAAAACTCTTCCCTTTTATCCTAAGAGTTCGGATAATTTTATTGCCAAATTTGATAGTGATAAAAAGCTAAATCACCAAAAAGCTCTGTTAAATGAATGGCTAACTGTTGATTTTTTATTTCAGCTCACTTGGGATGAAATTGCGGGTGATGACCAGCTAAAATTATCCTTGGAGACAAGAGCTAAGGGAGAAAATACGTTTTTCATTTCTTCCTACTTGTTTTTCGCAATAAAATTGCAGCGTAGCACCTACACTAGCGAACAGCTTGACGGCATTGTCCGCGAGATTAATAAACTCTTTCTCAAGCCCGCGATAATTCTATTCCAGCATGGACAAACTCTGACTTTATCCATTATCAACCGCCGCCCCGACAAAGGCAATGAATCTAAAGATGTATTAGGAAAAGTCAAACATATTAAAGATATCCCATTCGACAGTCCTACAAACTCCCATTTAAAAAATCTCTTCGCTCTTTCCTTGGCAGAGTTGCATAAAAATCACGGATTTAGCAACTTTGACGAATTTCATGAAGCTTGGCATAAAACTCTTCCTGACAGCATCAAATTTAAAGAAGACCGTATACCGCCAGATTCGCTTCGCGTTTATCTGCAAGAGATCGGTCGAATTCCCATGCTCAAAGCTGACGAAGAGATTGAATTAGCTCGAAAATTTTCTGAGTTAGAATTAGAGGCCAGCCCAAAAGCGAAAGACAAAATGGTAGAGTCTAACTTGCGGCTGGTAGTCTCAATCGCTAAAAAATATCAAAATCGAGGGCTGGATTTATTAGACTTGATTCAGGAGGGAAATCTCGGTTTAATCAAGGCTGTAGAAAAGTTTGATTGCACGATGGGAACCAGGTTTTCCACCTACGCATATTGGTGGATTCGTCAGGCAATTACGCGGGCTATTGTCGATCAATCGCGGACTATCCGCCTACCAGTTCACGTTTATGAAACTATCTCGAAGATCAAGAAAACTACCAAACAGCTTTCTCAAGAAATCGGCCACAAGCCTACGGAAGAAGAAATCGCGACTAAAATGGAGATAACAATTGCCAAATTGCGCTTTGTTGTTCAATCGGCTAAATCTATCATTTCCTTAGATACTAAAATGGGTGATGATGAAGACTATACATTGGGAGAGTTGATTAAATTCGATGGAGAAACACCAGAAGAAAAAGTATATAAAAATTTGTTTGCCGAAGATTTAGAAAGCGTTTTAGATACTCTGGGTCCTAGACAACGTGACGTTATTCGGATGCGATTCGGATTGGATGATGGCCGCGAGAAAAGTCTACAGGAAATCGGTAATATATTTGATGTTACCCGCGAACGGATTCGGCAAATTGAGGCTAAGGCTTTACTAAGATTGCGCCATCCCAACCGCAACAGTATTTTAAAAGAATGTATTCGCCCTACAGGGATTGACCAAACTCAGACAAAAAGACCGATCGCCCAACCGATGCAGCCCAGACAGTTCAATATCTCAGAAAACTTGTCTCGCAGCCGCGACACTTTCTTACAGGAGCCTGTTCGTGATAAAATAGTTGATACAGCTAATATGACAGAACCATTAATTCCTTTTAACAACTTCATAGAAGAATCAAATATAGAAGAAACTATATTGGAGGAGACTTACTTGTCGAGAACCGATGGAAGTCAAAACAATCTGAATTATGCAAATTTGAATGAGCATAATTTCCACATTGCCGAACTGAGAGAAAATAACTTGAATGGAGCGATTAAACCGATGAAACACAATTCAGCAGACTTACTCAAACAACTCACCGCACTAGAAGATGTTTTTTCCCAACTAGAGAAACGGCTGTCAGAGGCGAGTCGAAAATTGCTAAACCCTGGTATACCTATATCTAAAGAGCTGATTCAAGAACTTGATGAGTCCCATAAAAAGTTTATTCAGCTTCGCGATAATGTGCTAGAATTGGCTGAATATTTTGCAGTATCGACAACGCTGAAAGTTGAAGAAATTGATTCTTTAGCAGATATCAAGTCTGTACTTGAGCGTGTGGATTTGGCCGAGAAGCAAAAAAGTGCGATCGCTCTTGTCCGCGACTCTGCTTTGAGGGTTCTGGAACGAGTTTTAGCGATCGCCCATCGAGTAGAGAGCAATTTTCAGTCATTGCTGGAATGTCAGAAAACAGCCCGCGAACTTCAACGCGCCATCTCCGAATCCCAGGAGTCTGACTTGCATCCCTACACCCAACTCTTGGCTGACGGTAATCATCCATTCTGCCAACTGCTAACACTAATTGCAGAATGGGAAGCAGCAGATGACGAGCATTTAGCTTCTTTACAGGATGCCGTAGCAAAATCATTTGAAAGAACTCTGGCGATGGCAGCAGTCAGAGGTAAACTGATTATTCAGTCGGAAACAATACCAGATTTGCCTGCGGTTTCTACTAACAATAACTTAGACGAAACTTCCTTAGTTTATGAGCCGGAATCTGAAACTGTTCCTGTTGTCGAACAACCACCATTAGCAGAGTTGAACTCGGTATTGACAGAGGAGGCGATCGCGCAGCAAACCGCTGAAAATATCCCTAATTTTCCACCCATAGAACTGCCACCCACAATTCAGATAAATCAGCAAAATTCGGAAAATAAGCAAGGAAAAGAAGTTGACAAGCCGGGAAATAAAAAAAGAGAAGAAAAACAGTCTCTCTACAGCTTCTCGCCCAATGATACCGCTCAACAAATCGCTCAATCCATCTTGGACGACCCCGATCGAGAACGTCCAGCAGTTTTGCGCGACTTAGTTTGGCGGCTGATTCTTGAAGAAAAACTCAGCCTTGCGTTTCATTTAGCTCGCTGCTTTGAAAAACAATACTCCAACTTTGAACCGCACCTGCCACCGCATTTAATTAGAGCAGTATTGCTAGGACAAAACCTGCGCGATGATGTAGGATATGGAAAACTTGCAAATCTGCTTAAAGATGACTTCACCAGTTACACCGCCAGCTATTCATTACCCGAAAAAAGTGAATGGAATCAAGCCGTAAGCTTGCTCTTAGCCGCAGCAGCAATGCGACCGTCTTTACTAGCCCCAAATACCGGTGCTTCGCACCTTTTCCAGGAGCTTCAATTCGGTAAAGCTGGACTCGACAAACTGTACGATTATTGCCAAATTATCGCCAGACACGGCGATCGGCAGCGGGCCCTAGATACAAAAGCCATCAAGAAAGCAAAAACTCTGGCAGCCTTGCAAAAAGATTTAGACGATTTGTATATGAAAATCGAGGATTGGTGGTCTCAAGCGCCACAACAAGATTTGATTTACGGTCATGCAAAGAAAGTTTGGGTCGAGTGGTTGAATCCCGGTGAACTTTTTTACACTCTGTGGCTTCCCATCAAGCAAAAAGATTTGGTAAGGATTCAGGTCTGAAATTCGGGAATGAGGTCAGGCATAGGAAAGTAGTCACAAGAATGGGCAGAAAGAGCCTC
>NZ_JAUBUJ010000058.1:0-51503 GCF_036705405.1 Microcoleus sp. B13-B6 | reverse complement strand
GTCCTTTTTGGACGGGCGGGACGCCCATCCCACAATAACAATTAAAATTGTAAGTTATTTAATTCGCGATCCTAAGTAAATTTTGAACAACAAAGAGGTTCGAGGGAAGAAAAAATTCTTCCCTCTTCCTTCTTCCTTCTTCCCTCGAACCTCGAACCTCGAACCTCGAACCTCTTCCTTCTTCCCTCGAACCTCGAACCTCGAACCTCTTCCTTCTTCCCTCTTCCTTCAAAAACCTAACTGGGGGAAATCTTCCGTTAACTGAACTTGCAAAATTTGGCCGGGTTGAATCGTAGCAGGTTGAGGAGCAGCGACGTAAGTTGTAGCAACACCACCGGCTGCTCCCGCCAACAAACCGATACCAGAAAAGCCGCTCAGCAAGAACAAAGCTAAGCCACCAATACCAGTATTTCGCAACAAACTGCGATCGGAAGGCTCTTGTCGGCGGCCGCCCACGGGCTCCGAGCGAGCGAAGAGAGGGATATTGCGGCCGTTGAGACTAATAGCTTCGACCACAAATCGACTGCCGAGGTTCGTTGTTTCAAACCGGCCTATGACCGGCGTATTAGCAGGTACGATCGTATTACCGCGACTGTCGAGAATTCCCCCTTGCAGCAACAGCACTTCCTCTCGGCTGAGCTTCGCTTGCAGCCGCAAAGCCCGATCGCCCGGGTATAGCAAACTCAGCTCCGTGCCAGCCGGCAACAAGACATTCGCCCCAGTCGCAGCCTGCAAAGAAGCATTCGATCGTCCGCGAGGAAGCGGTTCACCAAAAGTAAGCGTCCGCTGTTGGGGTACCGCAGCCGTTATTTGAGGCTCTAGGCGGGGTAGAGCAGCAGCTTGTACCCCACGGCGTTCGTCAAGGCGAACATTGACTAAAGGCACTCTTAGCGGCCGGATTTGGTCATTTGGAGTTGGCTGCTGCGAATAATTTGTAGCGAGATTTAGGGAAGTAGGAGGCTCAGCTCGATCGACCTTTGAGGCAGCAGTTGAGTTGGAATCAGTCGGCGGCTGGTTTTGCGGTACTTGTATTGCAGGCTGGGGTTGAGTTTCGGGAGTTTCCATAATTGGAGTCGGTTCGATCGAAGGACGCAACACCCAGCGATTTTCTACCCCGCTTCTTTGGAATTGAACTTGCCCTGCGCTGAAACCGACTCCAGGAGCCAAATTGACCAGAATTCTCGCCCTTCCCGGTTGAAGTTGACTCACTCCCACAGAACGCACTCTGCCTTGTGGGTATAGCTGAGTTGCATCTACTCCGATCTCAGTATTGGGCAAATCCACAGCAATCTGAGACGGGTTGAGTAGAGAATATGTGGGGGTTGTGCCCTCTGGGAGAGTAATTTCTAGCTGATTTGTCGCCGGATCGAATTTCCAACTTGTGACTGTAGAAGCATTTGCTGGTTGCTGTGTTGCGGGCACTGCTGCAACTGCGGCGGCGACTGCTAGACTCAGACTCAGTGACTCGATCGCAAACAATCCGGGTGCTAGAGAATTAACAGTCAATTTTTGTAAGTCTGCCCAAAATTTTCGTGGTAATTTTTTGTATGGCATGGCTGCTGGGTGAAATTTTTGATCTGAAATAGATTATGGATGGGAAAATTTTGCCTTCGGATGACGCTGAAAGTTTAGCATTATTGCGATATGAAAAATTTAACTAAATGGAAATTATTGCGATCGCGCTTCGTTCTTAACAACAAGTGGTGTCAGGTTCGACAAGATGAAATAGAATTGCCAAGCGGACAAATTATAGACGACTTTTTTGTTAATGTCCGACCCAATATCGCCCTCGTATTTGCCACGACAGAGCAGCAAGAACTTGTATTAGTGCGCCAATACAGGCACGGAGTAGGCGAAATTTTGCTGGAACTGCCTGCTGGATCTTTCAACCCTGCTGAAGAGAGCGGGAAATCGGCAGCCGCCAGAGAACTTGCCGAAGAAACTGGATATGTTGCTGAAGAAATTTTGGAACTAGCAACCTTATATGATAACCCCGTCAAAGACACCAATTCTATCTACCTATACTTTGCTAAAAATGTCAAGCTTGCTAGCAAAATCCAATTGGATATTACAGAAGATATTGAAGTAGTTTTAGTCCCAATTGCCGAAGTTTTGTTAAAAATAGCAAACCTAGAAATTTGTGTAGCAGGAAGCATCGCAGCTATTTTTTTAGGATTAGAATTTTTGAATAAACAGCGGTAAGGTGCTGTGTGAAAGGAACCCTACACGCTGTTTTTTGTGAGGCCTGTCTTAACGAGAAAGAGTCAGAAAGTCCAGAGCAGTAATAGTATTATTAGCCCCAAAAACCTGAGCCAAAACCTCCCCAGTCTCCGCAACTTGCAGCAGTGTGCCATTGGCCGTCGAGTTAATTTGCAAGGCCTCAAAACTCAAGCCGTCAGCCAGGACAAACTTGTCAGTTCCTACGGAAAAATTGAGCACAGTATCGATACCGCTGAAGGCGTTTAACACAAAGTTATCATTCCCCATACCCCCAATCAAAGTATCATCTCCCCCATCACCAAACAGCCAGTCATCCCCAACACCCCCATTGAGAATATCGCGATCTTTCCCGCCGTAAATAGTGTCATTACCATCATCACCATTGAGAGTATCTTGACCTTCATTGCCGTATAACAGGTCATCGCCACTGCCACCGTTGATGCAGTCTTGCTGGCCGTCTTCACCCACAGCGCCTCGCAGATTTTGCCCGCGATCGCCAAAAATAGTATCGTTACCTTCATCGCCGCACAAAATATCGCTGCCCGAGTCGCCGTACATCAAGTCGTTGCCGGCATCTCCCTGTACTACATCGTCATCCTTGCCACCACGAAGGGTATCGTTACCAAAACCCCCACTCAAAGAATCGGAACTCTCACCCGCATTGAGGAAGTCATTGCCATCTCCCCCAAATAGCAAGTCGCGGCCGTTGGCATCCAACACTAACTCGTTTTGCAAACTACCGTAAAGCGAATCGTCTCCCTCATCGCCGACAATGGTATCGGAACCGAGTTCACCCCAAATCCGGTCATTATCTTTGCCACCATAAACTAAGTCATTACCTTTGCCGGCAAAAATGCTATCGTTACCGCTGCCGCCGCCGATGATATCGCCGGTGTCGTTGCCGAAAATTAAATCACCTTCATCGGTGGCAACTGTACTGCCCGCTGGAGTGCCGTAGTCGCCGACTATGGTGTCAGAACCTAGATTGCCGTAGAGAGTATCCGAGTCAGTTTCGCCGAAAATGCCATCGCCCCCTTTGCCTCCAAACAGCAAATCGAAGCCGTTACCACCTCGCAAGGTATCGTCTTGTTCTTGGCCGTTAAGTAGGTCGTTGCCATCGCCTCCCAACAGTAAATCGAAGCCGTCGGGGTCGCTATCGAGGGAGTTGAGCACGCCGCCAAACACAGAGTCGTCTCCGTTGTCGCCGGAAAGGGTGTCTGGGCCTTTGTCACCCCAAATCAGGTCGTTGTCGATGCCACCGTAGGCGATGTCGCCAGCTTTGCCGGAGTAAACGGTGTCAGAACCTTGATTGCTAGTAATGGCATCGCCTGAAGACCCGCCGAAAATCAGGTCGCCGTCGTTGTCGGTCAAGTCGATGTTGTTGCCGTTGTCGCCGACTATGGTGTCGGCACCGCGATCGCCGTACAATGTGTCTCCATTGCGATCACCAAAAATGCGATCGTCTTGTTTGCCGCCAAATACGGCATCGGTTTGTTTGCCGGCGTAAACGATGTCGTTGTCGAGGCCGGAGGCGATGAAGTCTCGCTGTTGGTCGCCGAAAGCGATATCGCTGCCTGCTTCACCTAACACTGTGTCGTCGCCACCTTCGGAGAGAAACAGTTGGTTAGTTTCGTTTCCTGTTAAGGAATCGTTTCCGGGAGTCCCGATGCTGGTGTTTTGGATGTCGATGAGTTGGGCGGCGTTTGAGTCGAAGTTAAGTATTTGCGAAGGCCGGGGTTGGATAAATGTGATGAGAGGGGGCTGGGGCAAAGGGTCGCAACCGCAACTGGTATCCGGTTCGGGTACTGGGTTGAATATAGGGGTTGGTTCTGGGGCTGGTGTTGGTGTTGGTGTTGGTTGCGGGGCTGGGGTTGGTGTTGGTGTTGGTGTTGGTGGTGTTGGTGTTGGCGCCGGTGTTGGTGTGGGTGGTGTTGGTTCCGCTGCGGGTGTTGGTGTTGGCGCCGGTGTTGGTGTGGGTGGTGTTGGTTCCGCTGCGGGTGTTGGTTCCGCTGCGGGTGTTGGTGTTGGTTCCGCTGCGGGTGTTGGTGTTGGTTCCGCTGCGGGTGTTGGTGTTGGCGGTGTTGGTGGTGTCGGCGTTGGCGGTGTTGGTGGTGTTGGTGGTGTTGGTGTTGGCGGTGTTGGTGGTGTTGGTGGTGTTGGTGTTGGCGGTGTCGGTGTTGGCGGTGTTGGCGGTGTCGGTGTTGGCGGTGTTGGCGCTGGTGTTGGTGTTGTTGGTGTTGGGGCCGGTGTTGGTTCGTTCAGGGGAATGGCAGAGACAGTAGCGCTGGCGGGGCTGGTAGCGCCCTGATTGTCTGTAGCGCTGTAGGTAAAATTTGCGGTGGTAAAGTTGGCTGTCGATTGGAAAAATAATTGGTTAATGTCCGCAGGTGTCAAAATTTCACCAGCGGTGACAATCCGGCCGCCGGTTTCGGGATTGCCTAAAAATATCAGCCCTTCATTTGCTGGTGGGACGGTGTTGATGGTGAAGGATGCGATCGACCCGTCGGGGTCGGTTCCTCCGAGTCCTGCGATCGCCACAGCGCTGCTGGGGGCGATATCGAGGTTGACGTTGTTAGCTACTGGCGGTTTGTTTGGCACGGGTTCCCGTGCCGATACAGTAGCGCTCGCGGGGCTGCTGGCACCCTGGTTGTCTGTAGCGCTGTAGGTGAAATTTGCTGTTGTAAAGTTGGCTGTCGATTGGAAAAATAATTGCTTAATGTCAGCCGGTGTCAGAATTTGACCGGCGGTGACACTCGTGCCGCCAGTATCGGGATTGCCTAAAAATATCAGCCCTTCATTTGCTGGTGGGACGGTGTTGATGGTGAAGGATGCGATCGATCCGTCGGGGTCGCTTCCTGCGAGTCCTACGATCGCCACAGTGCTGCTGGGAGCGATTTCGAGGTTGACGTTGCTAGCTATCGGCCGTAGGTTGGCGGGAGTCGGAGTCGGAGTCGGTGGGAGTGGGGGAGTCGGAGTCGGGGCAGCGGTGATAGTGGTGGCAACAGTTGCGCCGGGATCGCGACCGTTGTTGTTGGCAGGATTGGGGTCTGGGCTCGTTGAGGTGCTGCTAGCAGTGTTGGCGATGGGGCCGCCGGTGGCGGGCACTGCGAAACTGACGGTTCTGTTGGCGCTGGTTGCCCGGGCTAGGGATGGGATGGTCGTCCAAGTCACAATACCTGTAGTTGCGTTGTAACTTCCGCCCTCTGAGACGCTGACTCCTGTTAAACCAGGAACAATGGTGTCGGCGATCGCCACATTGGTTGCCGCACTCGGCCCACTGTTAGTCGCCGTAATTGTGTAGGTGACAGTCGAGCCCGCAGCCGCACTAGCGGGCCCGGTTTTGACTGTCACTACATCGGCACTCTGGGTGATAGCAGTGGTAACTCTTGCCGACGGGCTGCTGCCGTTGTTGTTGGCAGGATTGGGGTCTGGGCTAGTTGAGGTGCTGCTAGCAGTGTTGGCGATCGGGCCACCGGTGGCGGGAACTGCGAAACTGACGGTTCTGTTGGCGCTGGTTGCCCGGGCTAGGGATGGGATGGCCGTCCAAGTCACAATACCTGTAGTTGCGTTGTAACTTCCGCCCTCTGAGACGCTGACTCCTGTTAAACCAGGAACAATGGTGTCGGCGATCGCCACATTGGTTGCCGCACTCGGCCCACTGTTAGTCGCCGTAATTGTGTAGGTGACAGTCGAGCCCGCAGCCGCACTAGCGGGCCCGGTTTTGACCGTCACTACATCGGCACTCTGGGTGATAGCAGTGGTAACTCGCGCTTGAGGGCTGCTGCCGTTGTTGTTGGCAGGATTGGGGTCTGGACTCGTTGACGTGCTGCTAGCTGTGTTGGCGATGGGGCCGCCGGTGGCGGGAACTGCGAAACTGACGGTTCTGTTGGCGCTGGCGGCGCGGGCTAGGGATGCGATCGCCGTCCAAGTCACAATACCTGTAGTTGCGTTGTAACTTCCGCCCTCCGACACGCTGACTCCTGTTAAGCCCGGAACAATGGTGTCGGCGATCGCCACATTGGTTGCCGGACTCGGCCCACTGTTAGTGGCCGTAATTGTGTAAGTGACTGTCGATCCGGCGATCGCAGTAGCGGGCCCGGTTTTGACCGTCACTACATCGGCACTCTGGGTGATAGCAGTGGTAACTCGCGCTTGAGGGCTGCTGCCGTTGTTGTTGCCGGGATTGGGGTCTGGACTCGTTGACGTGCTGCTAGCTGTGTTGGCGATGGGGCCGCCGGTGGCGGGCACTGCGAAACTGACGGTTCTGTTGGCGCTGGCGGCGCGGGCTAGGGATGCGATCGCCGTCCAAGTCACAATACCTGTAGTTGCGTTGTAACTTCCCCCCTCCGAGACGCTGACTCCTGTTAAGCCCGGAACAATGGTGTCGGCGATCGCCACATTGGTTGCCGGACTCGGCCCACTGTTAGTGGCCGTAATTGTGTAGGTGACTGTCGAACCCGCAGCCGCAGTAGCGGGCCCGGTTTTGCGCGTAACTACATCGGCAATATTGTTCGTGATAGTGGTGGTGACTCTCGCATCCGGGCTGCTGCCGCTGTTGTTGGCGGGTACGGGATCGATCGTGTTGCTGCTGCTGAATACACTGTTTGTAATAGGGCCGAGTGTAGTTGGGGCCGTAACGGTTACGGTGCGGGTGGTGCTGGCCCCAACAGGTAAATTCGGAATACGCCAGGAGACCAGTCTCGTTGTCGGGTTGAAAGTGCCACTGCCGTCGGCACTGCCAAATACTGCCCCTCGGGGCAGTTGGTCTTCAACCAGCACGTTTTCGGCCGGGTTCGGGCCATTATTTACTGTCGTAATTGTGTAAGTAATGCTGCTACCCGGTGCCGCTGCAGCCGGGCCTTTTTTCGTTGTCGCAACATCTGCTGTAGTAGTCGGCACGTTTATAGTTTGGATCGACAAAGTGCGAATGTCGTGAATATTTGTTGCGTCTCCCGTTGAACCAGCAAAACCAAATTTGAATGTTGCCGGGATTTGCCCGTTTATTCCCTCTAAATTGCCAATGTCGATAATAGTCTCGCCCGGATCTGTAAACGAACCATTATTGTTGAGATCAAAGCTAACAGTAAGTTGACGGTTGGGCGTTGCAGAAGAAGTGGGAGGTTGCAAAATAACTTGAACTCTTCTTCTGGCTGGTTCGCGAGTGCTAGTAATGCTGTTGATTGGCGGACTTACGGGATTGGGAATATTATCTACTCCCCCCGGCACAAAGTTAGAAGTTAAAAACCGATATTGCGTAGCTTGGCTACCTCGAAGCGTTACCGAATCTGGTCTAGACCCGTCCGCAGTTCCGCCTATACGCCCTTCATTCTGAGTTGAAAAATTTCCGAATTCATCAAATCCAATTCCTAAATAACCTCCGAGTAAACCGGCCTGATTTTCGTTTATATTTTGGGCGTAGCCGAGAGAACCTCCATAGCCTCCAGCTTTTGTTGGCGTCACACTACCGTCAATTAAAAAGAAACTTATGCCGTCCCCTGTCAAATTATTGGATAAATTCGGACGTGCAGTGCCGTTGTAGGCAAATATATCGAAGACAATTTTAAGGCCACTGCTGGCTGGTACCGCACTGTTATAGATGGCAAAAGTAGATTGGTCAAAACTTCTTGAAGTTAATCTCAAAGCCCCGCTGCCGGGCGGGTCGATGTTCAAACCCGGAAAACTCTCCGTTCCGGTTCCTGCTGTTAAAGCTGGAAGGTCTGCCGTGCCGCTGACCCCAGATATCCAAGGCCCTATTAGACTTGCATCTTGAAAAGTTTCGTCAACTAAAGTAATGAGGACAGCGCTGTAAGTTTCCTGCGTTTTTGTTTCAAATGCTATTGCGGTTTTTACTCGTCCTGCTGTAACATTTAATTTCCAGTTTCCTCCTAACTTTGCACTGCCAATTAAATTGTTGGAAGCGGCTATATTTGCACCTGTTAGTTCTCTCAGCTTCCGCACGAAAGCCATCCCTGATTTTCCAGCCCCAACCCTACAGGCTAATAATAAAATATCGGCTTTTTCCGTGAAAGCATTTCCCCACTGCTGCAAATGCCGATCGTACTTTGGTAAGTTTTCATCCTTCAGTACAGTTGACCCCAGTTGCACGGAAGCTTCATTGCCGTGAGCAACAATCTGAAGGCTGGCAATTAAGCTGCGTTTAGCTAGAATCTCGGTAATTTGTTCTACTCCGTCCAGAGTTTGATCGAGGACAATTATCTCTGTCCCCGGTTTGACTCCGCTGGCAAGATGCTGATAATTCTCTACCCTCGGATCGATGCAAACTAAATGTTTTTTATGTTGAGTATTGACTGCCAGACTCGCTTTTGTTAAACAGGAAATATCCCTCACCCGATCGCTGACTAACTGCCCCCCCATCAAAGAAGCTTTTATGCAGTCGGTGTCGCGGCTATCGCAACTTGATTTGTGAATCGGTGAAGAGTAGTTGCACCATAAATTTTTCATGAGTTACATAGCTCCTTGATTTGTTAATTATCAGTCTTCAGTGGTAGATATTATTGTTAAGGGCTCATAGGAAATTTCTCACTGCTAATTTCTCGACTTCGCATACCTAACAAGTTCTATTTACTTCGATTTTTTTTAAATCGACATCTTCCCCAAGTATCAGTTCGCTGTATTTACCTTATAAATTAGGCGTTTTTTAGCCAAGTCAGACGTGGCGCTAAATTATTTACCTATAAGAAGAAACAGATAAGATGTACGAAAATACGCCGACGGCAGCCAGATTTACTGCCTAAAAGTAGTTGACAATTGTTCGCTTTTGGAGTACATATGGTGTAGTTATTCTGACTTTTAGTAGGACGTGATTCCTGATAAAAAACCAATTTAATGGTATTCAATCAGCCGAATCTCAGCTTATCTCTATTTCCATCAAAAAATGGTTATAAATTTTGTATTCATAAACTCCGTCCTCTGGCTTTCATCAGGAGTTAATAACTTACTAATAACCAATTTTATGCTCGTCGTTAATGCGAACAATCCAATAATTCACGAGCTTGATTTTTGTAATTTTTTAAATATTAAAATACCCGGTTTGTCAAACAAACCGAGTTGGTAAAATATCGGAAAAGTTCAGCGAATTTAAAGCGCTTTTATCTTAAGGAGAAAGAGTCAGAAAATCCAGAGAGGTAATAGTATTATCAGCCCCAAAAACCTGAGCCAAAACCTGACCAGTCGCCGCAACTTGTAGCAGTGTGCCATTGGCCATCGAGTTAAGTTGCAAAGCCTCAAAACTCAAGCCACCAGCCAGGAAAAACTTATCAGTTCCTACGGAAAAATTGAGCACAGTATCCATACCGCTATTAGCGCTTAACACAAAGCGATCGTTCCCAATACCTCCTATCAAAGTATCATCTCCCCCATCGCCAAACAGCCAGTCATCCCCTGCACCCCCATTGAGAATATCGCTATCTTTCCCTCCGTAAATAGTGTCATTACCATCATCACCATTGAGAGTATCTTGACCTTCATTGCCATATAACAGGTCATCGCCACTGCCACCGTTGATGCAGTCTTGCTGACCGTCTTCACCCACAGCGCCTCGCAGATTTTCCCCGCGATCGCCAAAAATAGTATCGTTACCTTCATCGCCGCACAAAATATCGCTGCCCGAGTCGCCGTACATCAAGTCGTTGCCAGCATCTCCCTGTACTACATCGTCATCCTTGCCTCCACGAAGGGTATCGTTACCAAAACCCCCACTCAAAGAATCGGAACTCTCACCCCCACCCTGAAAATCATTGCCATCTCCTCCAAATAGCAAGTCGCGGCCATCCACATCGGACACTAACTGATTTTGCAAGCCGCCATAAAGCGAATCGTCCCCCTCATCCCCGACAATGGTGTCGGAACCGAGTTCGCCCCAAATCCGGTCGTTGTCTTTGCCACCATAAACTAAGTCGTTACCTTTGCCGCCAAAAATACTATCGTTACCGCTGCCACCGCCGATGAGATCGCCGATGTCGTTACCGAAAATTAAGTCCGCTTCATCCGTGGCAATTGTACTGGCTTGTTGAGTGCCGTAGTCGCCGATTATGGTGTCGGAACCTAGATTGCCGTAAAGAGTATCCGAGTCAGTTTCGCCAAAAATGCGATCGCCCCCTTTGCCTCCAAACAGCAAATCCCGTCCGTTGCCACCCAGCAAGGTATCGTCTTGTTCTTCGCCGTTAAGTAAGTCGTTGCCATCGCCTCCTGTCAGTAAATCGAAGCCGTCGGGGTCGCTATCGAGGGAGTTGAGCACGCCACCAAACACAGAGTCGTCTCCGTTGTCGCCGGAAAGGGTATCTGGACCTTTGTCACCCCAAATCAGGTCGTCTTCTTTGCCACCAAAGGCGATGTCGCCAGCTTTGCCGGAGTAAACGGTGTCTGAACCTTGGTTGCTAGCAATGGCATCGCCTGAAGAACCGCCAAAAATTAGGTCGCCGTCGTTACCTGTCAAGTCGATGTTGTTGCCGTTGTCGCCGATTATGGTGTCTATACCGCGATCGCCGTACAATGTGTCTCCATTGCGATCGCCAAAAATGCGATCGTTGTCTTTGCCACCAAATACGGCATCGGTTTGTTTGCCGGCGTAAACGATGTCGTTGCCTTTACCTGCTGCGATGAAGTCTCGCTGTTGTTCGCCGAAAATAGTATCGCTGCCGCCTTCACCTAACACTGTGTCGTCGCCGCGGAGGGAGAGAAACTGTTGGTTAGTTTCGTTTCCTGTTAAGGAATCGTTTCCCTGGGTTCCGATGCTGGTGTTTTGGATGTCGATGAGTTGTGCGGCGTTGGAGTCAAAGTTGAGTATTGGCGAAGGCTGGGGTTGGATAAATGTTATCGGGGGCAGCAAGGGCAAGGGGTCACAACCGCAACCGGTATCGGGTTCGGGTACTGGGTTGAATATAGGGGTTGGTTCTGGCGCGGGTGTTGGTGTTGGTGTTGGTGTTGGTTGCGGGGCTGGGGTTGGTTGCGGGGCTGGTGGTGTTGGTGTTGGTGCTGTTGGTGGTGTTGGTTCGGGCGCGGGTATGGGCGTGGGGGCTGGTTCCGCTGCGGGTGTGGGTGTTGGTTCGGGCGCTGGCGCGGGTATGGGCGTCGGCGCGGGTATGGGCGTGGGGGCTGGTTCCGCTGCGGGCGCGGGTGTTGGAATTGGTGCCGGTGTTGGTATCGGCGCCGGTGTGGGTGTGGGTGTTGGAATTGGTGCCGGTGTTGGTATCGGCGCCGGTGTGGGTGTTGGAATTGGTGCCGGTGTTGGTATCGGCGCCGGTGTTGGTATCGGCGTCGGTGTTGGTATCGGCGTCGGTGTTGGTATCGGCGCTGGTGTTGGTGGTGTTGGTATCGGCGCGGGTGTGGGCGCCGGTATCAGTTCCTTAAGGGGAATGAGAGAGACAGTGGCGACTGCCGCACTGCTGACACCGAGGTTATCTGTAGCGCTGTAGGTGAAATTTGCCCCTATGAAATTGTCAGACGCCTGGAAGAACAACTGCGTCATTTGCTCCGCCGTCAGGGTTTGACCTGCCGTGACCCGCACCCCCTGGCTGGGATCGCCCAAGAACAGCGTGCCTTCATTGGCTGGTGGCAAAGTGTTGATAGTAAAGGAAACCACCGTCCCGTCGGCGTCAGTTCCTCCCAGTCCGGGAATCTTCGCAGTTCTTCCCAGCAACACAGCCAGAAGAGAGTTGTTAGCCACGGGTGGCTCGTCATTAGGAGGTAATAGTGCTAGCAGAGAAGCCGTAGCCGGGGCTCCACTAATCGCGCCTCGGCTGTCTGTCGCGCTGTAGGTAAAATTGGTTTCTGTGAAATTGCCAGACGCTTGGAAAAATAACTGGCTGATTTGAGTTGTGCTAAGTCTTTGGCCTGCCGTCACCCGGATTCCCAGGCTGGGGTCCCCCAAGAACAGGACGCCTTGATTTGCCGCCGGCAGGGTGTTGATAGTGAAGAATTCGATCGAGTCGTCGGGGTCTTTTGCCGTCAGCACTGTGAGGTTGACGGTGCTGTTTGGCGCCAGTGTCTTGGTGATGTTTGTGGGTACTGGCAGGTAGTTGAACGCCAGCGACACCAGAGAAACGGTGGCGGCAGGACTGCTGCCACCGAGATTGTCCTTGCTGCTGTAGGTAAAGTTAGCCCCTGTGAAATTGCCGACAGACTGGAAGAATAACTGCGTCATTTTCTCGGCCGTCAGGGTTTGACCTGCCGTGACGGCGACTCCCCCGGTTGCGGGGTCGCCCAAGAACAGGATGCCTTGATTTGCCGACGGCAGGGTGCTGATGGTGAATGTAACCACTGTGCCGTCTGAGTCTCTGCCTCCGAGCCCGCCGAGTCGGACAACGCTGTTGGGCGCGATCGCCACATTGCTGCTGTCGGCTGATGGGAGCTTGTTGGGTGTTGGCTGCGCGCTAATGGCAGTAGTGACAGTGGCTCTGGACTCGGAACCGTTGTTATTGCTGGGGTCGGGGTCAAAAGTGGTCGATCGACTCTGGGAAGTATTGCTAATGCTGTCCGTCGCTGGAACGACTACTGTTACCTCGCGGTTGATGTTGCTGCCGCTAGTTAAACTGCGAATTGTTGGGAAGGTGACAACCCCTGTCACGGGGTCGTAAGTGCCGCCGTCCGATGCGCTGACTCCCGTTAAACCGGGAATGATGCTGTCTGTAATCACTACGTTTTCAGCAGCATTCGGCCCATTGTTGGCGGTAGATATAGTATAAGTCACGGAACTACCAGCAGGAGCAGATGTGAGACCGCTCTTGGACGTAACCAGGTCGGCGCGGGCTGCATCGATCGAAGTAACAACTCGCCCCCCCGCCTCACCGGGCACTGCCACTGTCGAGCCGTCGTTGTTGGTTAAGTCCGGGTCAAAAGTGTCCGATCGACTCAATACAATATTCGTGATACTCGTCAGAGTAGGCGGCGGTACAAAAATCAGGCGGCGGGTGACGCTGCTGCCGCTGGCTAAAGTCGCGATCGCTGGGAACTCGATCGCCCCTGTGTCTGGATTGTAGGTTCCGCCATCGGACACGCTGACATTAGTTAAGCCGGGAATCAGGCTGTCGGTGATGACTACGTTGGTCGCGGGACTGGGGCCGAAGTTGGTAGTAGTGATTGTATAAAGTAGCGTGTCACCCACCTTGATGGTGGCCGGAGCCGTTTTTTGGGTGACAACATCGGCCACAGCATCGATCGAGGTAACAACTCGCCCCCCCGCCTCACCAGGCACTGCGACTGTCGAACCGTCGTTATTCGTCAAGTCCGGGTCAAAAGTGTCCGATCGACTCAACACAATATTGGTGATACTCGTCAGAGTCGGCGGCGGTACAAAAATCAGGGTGCGGGTGACGCTGCTGCCGCTGGCTAAAGTCGCGATCGCTGGGAACTCGATCGCCCCTGTGTCTGGATTGTAGGTTCCGCCATCGGACACGCTGACATTAGTTAAGCCGGGAATCAGGCTGTCGGTGATGACTACGTTGGTCGCGGGACTCGGGCCGAAGTTGGTAGTAGTGATTGTATAAAGGAGGGTGTCGCCCACCTCGATGCTGGCCGGAGCCGTTTTTTGGGTGACAACATCGGCCACACCATCGATCGAAGTAACAACTCGCCCCCCCGCCTCACCGGGCACTGCCACTGTCGAGCCGTCGTTGTTGGTTAAGTCCGGGTCAAAAGTGTCTGATCGACTCAATACAATATTCGTGATACTCGTCAGAGTAGGCGGCGGTACAAAGCTGATGGTGCGGCTCTGGTTGCTGCCACTGGCTAAAGTTTCGATCGCTGGGAACTCGATCGCCCCTGTGTCTGGATTGTAGGTTCCGTCATCGGACACGCTGACATCAGTTAAGCCAGGAATCAGGCTGTCGGTGATGACTACGTTGGTCGCGGGACTCGGCCCGTTGTTGGTAGTAGTGATTGTATAAAGTAGCGTGTCACCCACCTGAATGCTGGCCGGCGCCGTTTTTTGGGTGACAACATCGGCCACAGCCTCGATCGAGGTAACAACAGTAGCATTAGCATTTGTACCGTTGTTGTTGGCCGGAGTGGAGTCGGGAGTGATGGAGGTACTTCTTGCCGTGTTGCTGATGGAAGTTAGGGTGGGCGGTACTGTGAAGCCGATCGTCCGCGTGACTGTCTCCGCGTTGGCTATTGCCACGGGCGCGAAGGTGACAATGCCGGTCACTGGATCGTAAACGCCGCCGTTAGATGCCGTGACTCCGGTTAACCCCGGAACTATGCTGTCCGTGATAGTTACAGCTTCCGCAGGACTCGGCCCTAAATTGACTGTAGCGATTGTATAGCTGACCGAGCTACCGGCCGTAGCACTCGTAGATCCGGTTTTAGTCGTTGCCAGATCCGCATTGGGCGCAATACTTGTCGTAACCGTAGAGTTAGTGGGAGTGCCGTCTTTGTTGGTTGTCGAGCCGTTGTTGTTAGTGGCGATCGGATCGAAAGTCGCCGAGCTGCTCCGGGCCGTGTTGCTGATGTCGGTACGGGTGGCTGGGGCGATGAAACTGACGGTGTGGGTCGCAGTAGCCGCATTGGCCAGCACCGTCAGTGCTGGGAAGGTGACAATGCCCGAAACTGGGTCGTAACTCCCCCCGTCCGATAGGCTGACTCCTGTTAAACCCGGAATAATGCTGTCGGTGATAGTCACATCGGCAGCGGGGTCTGGCCCCATGTTAGTCGTAGTCAATGTGTAGGCGACGCTTGACCCGGCCGAAGTAGTCACAGGGCCACTTTTGGTAGTAACTAAATCCGCCACTGTACCGACAACAGTAGTAGAGACTACACCCGGCCCCTCGATTTGACCGGGCGCGAGTATACCGCTGTTGTTGCTGAGGTCGGGGTCGAAAGTCGAGCTAGTGCTGAATGCAACGTTCGCAAAACTGCTACCGCTGGTTAAACCTGACGGCAAATTAATTGTCAGAGTGTAAGTCAGAGTCTCACCCGCATTGAGAACCGGAATTAACGGCCAGGTGACAGCCTTCGTTTCGTTCACATAAGTGCCATTGTTCGAGGCAATCAGCTCCGGCCGCATTCCCCCCGGACCCAGCAGTTCAAAAGGTATTTCATCTTGAATCAGAACATTTGTAGCCGGCGCTGGCCCCTTGTTTACAGTAGTAATCGTGTAGGTAATGCTGCCTCCAGGCTTGACGAACTGCGGGCCAGTCTTGATAGTGGCAACCTCAGCAGTGATACTGGGAGGATTGATAGTTTCAACCACCAGGTTTTGAAGTTCGTGAATGTTGTTGGCGGCTCCTGTGGAACTGCCAAAACCAAATTTGAAAATTGGCGGTACTCGGCCGTTTGCGGTTGCCAAGTTGGGGATGTCGATCAATTTAGTTTCGTAGATGTCATCGAAATTTTCATCGAAGGCAACCGTGAGGCGAGAGGGATTCACCGGATCGTTAGATGGATTGAGCGTAATTTGAACGGATCTTTTGGCTAAATTGCGATCGCTCGTGAACGTATTGCTGAAATTAAAACTCCTGCCTTGTTGAGGGCCACTAAAGTCAATACTCGTAGGAATGTTATCGATGCCAAAAGGAACGATCGCATTTGTTAAAAACTTATAACCTTCTGCTTGATTTCCTCTAACCGTTACTGAATCAGGCCTGAAAGAACCAATAGAAGAACCCGGAATCGCAGGCGGCTCAGGGCCGGAGCGCCCTTCTGTAGACGTTGAAAAATTGCCAAACTCATCAAACCCAATGCCTAAATAACCTCCCTCAATACCGGGTATACCCGTTCGTGGAGCGTAAGCCACAGAACCGCCATAACCCCCAGTCCTTGTTGGGCTAACAGTGCCGTCAATCAAGAAGAAACCCAGCCCGTCCCCTGGCTGAGGGCCAATATTGGGTTGCGGAGCCTCAAATTGCCCGCTTGAACCGTAAGAATAAAAATCAAACTGAACTCTGAGACCGTCCGTGGAAGGAATAGGGTTGTTGTAGATGACAAAGGCTTCCCGAAGGTTTACTGCAGGAGTTAATCGCAGAGCACCATCGCCGGGACTCGAACCGCCCAAACCCGGAAGCACCCCAGATACTGTGCCTCCCGTAATGCCGGGGATAAGTTGATCGGCTGCTGGAGCGTTGCTGCTCGGATTGAACAGTGCCCCGTCGTTTCCCCCGTAAATCCACGGCCCCCTAACTGTGGAGTTTTTGAAAGTTTCGTTAACTAATATGCCGAGGGCGTAAGGGTAGGCTTCGAGCACTTCTTTTTCAATGGCGATTCTCGCCTTTATTTCCCCAGTCGCAAATTTTAATTCCCAGTCGCCGCCGAGTGCCGCACTCCCCGTCAAGTTGTCGGAAGCTGCAATATCTGCACCCACCATCAAGCTCAGCCGCCGCACGAAGGCCGCGCCGCTTTCCCCTGCTGCGACGCTGCACCCGAATAACAAGATATCTCCTCTCTCGCTGAGGGCTTTTCCCCACTGCTGTAACAAATGGCTGTAGGTTTCTAAGTTGTCGTTGCAGAGTTCGATCGATCCTAGCTGCACGCCCCCTTCTCGACCGTGAGAAACTATCTGAAGGCTATCTAAATCGCTGCAAACCGCCAGAATTCTAGTAATTTGCTCGACTCCATCCCGTGTCGAGTCCAGTACAAATACCTCTGTATCGGCTGTTGCTCCTCTTGCCAAGCTGTCCCAGTTCTCTACTCTGGCATCGAGGAACAGCACATTTTTTATAGTCCGAGAAGGCAACCACGGGGGGTTTGCCCCTACAGTCGATCGCAAAAATTCTCTGTGGGGATGCCCAATTCTCGTGCCGCCACGGAGTTTCGGGGACAGGGGCAACCACGGGGGGATTGCCCCTACTGTTTTTACTTGTTTTATTTGTTTTTTCTGATGATAAGTAGCTGTTGTTCGGGACTTTGTGCCAGCAATCCTTGCGGTGGAGTCACATATTTTTGGGGTAATAAAAATTGGTTTGTTGCAGATGCTTTGCATGGTCAAATTGGCTCACGGATTGTAGATGATGTACCCATTTCCAGATGATAATTATCACCTATTGACAAGGTTTAATTGCAGAGTAATAGGCTCTGCTGCTTGACTTGAATCAAGAGCAAAAAGCGAATTTTACTCAGCACAAAGCAGTGCTATATTGCTATTTGATAGCATTGCAAGTATCGCCGGCAGAAACGCTGACGATTTGGTGTTTAAATGCCAATAATCTCTCTATCGGGTGATATTTTGCCTTGGGCTTTTTTCTTTTCTGTTAGCGAGTGTATCTGTTATACGCCTGTCTCTTACATCGCGCAGTAGATAATAACAGGACTTCTCAAAAATTTACTTGATGAGGTTTTCTGTAGATCGTCTAATGCACTTTAATTTGCAGAGAATTTTCACTATTTATGGACGGATAAACGGGTTGGATGGACGAAAAGACTTGGTTGCCGCCTTTGCTCCCGGTAAAAAACTCGGTTTCTTTGGTTTGGGTGTGCAAGCCCTATTCACAATAGCAACTAGACATTAATTAGGGAGTGATAGCCGTCACATAATTATGTCGGCCGTGCCCGAAGTGTCATTCAACTGATATCTTTTACCATTCTCAATAACCATTCTATGGAGGGTTCTCCTGCCCAGTCCATAAGAAAATTCACTTGTTGTGGAAAAGGCCAGAAAGCCTATTCTTGAAAATGGTGCAACATATGAGATTCAATTGAAATCGGCATACCCTGTATCGACGAAGCGTCTTAAAAATTCATGACTTGGAGTCGGGAGATAGCAATCTAGGTTTGAGACTGTTTCGCTACGATCGCAAAAACAGATTAGTGCCCCCCACAAGCAACTTCTCAAACTGTCAACGAGCGAGTCTTCGAGCTGGTTGACAGTTTGAGATAAATGCTCTGGACAATGTTTCGTGCAGAATTTTTCATGATGTTTTGGAGAAACTGATTGGGAGATTTGCTCCTGTGCTACTTACGATTTTTGTTGGCTAATTTTCTTAACTGCGGGAGTTACGCCCAGGAGACTAGAAACCCAATTTATGCCTAGATTTTTCGCCACCCAACCAAAATTCATGATCTAAACTTCGTTTATGATCGTAAGTCCTCAACTAGAAAAACACCGATCGCAATCCGCGTGTTATGGCAACTGTAACCAAGCAATAATGCTCGATTAGGTTTTAATTGCTGAGTTGGGGCGTGGGTCGTCCCAAACAAGCTTCACCAATAATCATTACACGTAAGTACATACTAACTCATGGATTACTACATCCGCAAATAGACGTAGATACAAGCACCAATACAAGCTATATCTTTTCACCGCGAGCGTCAAGAGTTCTGGCTTGGTAGTACCGACAACCTTGACAGGGCCCAGAAGGATTGACAGCGCAGCGAATGTAATTAGAGCGGGCGTTATACTCGCAAGTGATATCGCCGATCGAATAACCGAGGCTTTGTATGTAAGTGCGATCGGCAGTTGCTAGTTGAGTTCGCAGGGATCTATTGGCTACCGCAAGTCTGGCCGCTGCAATTCTGTCGCGGGCTTGGCTCTGGGCAGAGCGCATCACCCACAAAGACAGCAGCGAGGGAGCTAAACCTATGAAAATAATCAGGAGAGCAGTTAGCACATTTTCAGAGATTATGTGGAGAATATGTTTTTTGATTTAGGCCATCGGCAACAAAAAATCCTCCCCAAGAAGACGGTTTTAAATAAGAAAAGTTCCCGATCGAGTCTCAAACTAGGCCGCCCCTGTGTTAAGCGTTAGCTGGCGGGTGAGGAGGGCGATGATCGCGCGCCGCGCCAGGGTTAAACAAAGCCAGAAACGCAGATATGATGTGATATTATGTCAGGTCAATCGATTTTAGATTTTAGATTTTAGATTTTAGATTTTAGATTTTAGATTAAAGAATTGAAGCATTGACCCCACGGATAAATTCGGGGACTTGTTTATGGGATACAGGTTTTTTATTTCTGGGTCCTGAGTCTGCTTTCGGAATGAATCCGGGGGCTTGTATCCTGGATGCTTTCGGTCAATTACCAGCCATCAAATACAGCATATTCCATGTAGATGTAGAGCGCGAGAAACCGGGTTTCTTGAACAGAATTAGTTTAGAGGCAAGAACTGTAAAGAAACCAGGTTTATGGGGTGTACTTCATAAACCTGGAATAGGCTTGTTTGAGAAACCGGTTGCTCTCCCAAACCAAAACGGTTAAACCTTAGCAATATCTCCCGCTAAATCCATCAACGAACCCGCACCTTCCACCTTAGCAACATCTAACAAAGTCTTCAAAACCGAATCGGGATTCAAACTAATCGAATCAATTCCCAACTCAACCAAGAAACGAGCAAACTCAGGATAATCGCTGGGTGCTTGACCGCAAATCCCAATCTTGCGATCGTACTTCTTAGCGGCTTTAATGGCAATTGCTACCATTCGCTTGACAGCTTCATTCCGTTCGTCAAAAATGTGTGCGACTAAAGCCGAATCCCGGTCTAATCCTAATGTTAGCTGAGTTAAATCGTTAGAGCCGATCGAGAATCCGTCAAAAACTTGGGCAAATTCGTCAGCAAATATGACATTGCTCGGCAATTCGCACATCACATACACTTGCAAGCCGTTCTCGCCCTTAACTAAACCGTGTTTTGCCATCTCGGCTAACACTTTTCTGCCTTCCTCTGGGGTGCGGCAAAATGGAATCATCGGAATCACATTTGTCAAGCCCATTTCGTCGCGAACTCGCTTTAATGCTTTGCATTCCAAAGCGTAAGCTTCGCGGTAATTTGGGTCGTAATAGCGAGAGGCGCCGCGCCACCCGATCATCGGGTTTTCTTCCTTGGGTTCAAACTGCCGCCCTCCCAAAAGATTAGCATATTCGTTGCTCTTGAAATCGCTCATCCGCACGATAACTGGATTTGGATAAAATGCGGCGGCAATTGTGGCAATTCCGTGGGCTAGTTTGTCGGTGAAGAAATCGGGTTTGTGTTGGTAAAGTGCTGTCAGGTTGGCAATTTCTTCTTTGACTGATTCATCTACCAATTCGTCAAAGTGAATCAGTGCCAGGGGGTGTGCTTTAATGTGATTGGCAATGATGAATTCCAACCGCGCTAAGCCTACGCCGTCGCAAGGAATGGCTGATAAACCAAAGGCTTCTTCTGGGTTCCCGACATTCATTAAAATTTTAGTGCGGGTGCGGGGCAAATTCTCGATCGCAGTTTCTTGAATTTCAAAAGGAAGCAAACCGGAATAAACTTTGCCTTCCTCTCCTTCGGAACAAGAAACAGTGATTTCTTGCCCGTTTTTCAAGATTTGGGTGGCATCGCCGGTGCCGACAATGGCGGGAATTCCCATTTCTCTGGCGATGATGGCGGCGTGACAAGTGCGGCCGCCGGAATTGGTGACGATCGCACTTGCTTTTTTCATAATCGGTTCCCAATCCGGGTCGGTTTTGTTGGTAACTAAAACTTCTCCTGATTGAAATTCAGCGATTCTGTGAACGTCTAAAATCACGCGGGCTTTGCCTTGTCCGATTGATTCGCCAACGGCGCGTCCTTTTGCTAAAACTGCACTGCTGCCTTGCAATTTGTAGTTTCGCAAAACTTTAGCCGACTTTTGAGATTGTACTGTTTCGGGTCGCGCTTGGACAATAAATAATTCGCCCGTATTGCCGTCTTTTGCCCACTCAATGTCCATCGGGGTGTATGTCCCGCGCACTTTAGAGTAGTGTTCTTCGATGACTACGGCCCATTTTGCTAGTTGCAGAATTTCATCATCTTGGATGGCAAATTTATTTTTTTCGGCGGCGATGACGGAGACGTTTTTGGTGTATTTAGAACCGCCGATATCGTACACCATTTTGAGGGTTTTGCTGCCGAGTCGTTTCTCTAAAATTGGGCGAAAACCTTGTTTTAAGGTTGGTTTAAAGACGAAGTATTCGTCGGGGTTGACGGTTCCTTGGACGATGTTTTCGCCTAATCCGTAGGCGGCGGTGACTAATACGGCGTTTTTGAATCCGGTTTCGGTGTCGATGCTGAACATGACGCCGGAGGATGCTAAGTCCGATCGCACCATTTTTTGGACGCCGACTGATAGGGCGACTTCAAAGTGGTCGAAACCCCGCTGTTGGCGGTAGGAAATCGCGCGATCTGTGAATATGGAAGCAAAGCATTTGTGACAGCATTCGAGGACACCAGCGCAAGCTTGGACGTTGAGGTAGGTTTCTTGCTGTCCCGCGAAACTGGCGTCGGGTAAGTCTTCGGCGGTGGCGGAGGAACGCACTGCTACGTCTGTACTGTCGCCGTAGCGATCGCACAATTTTTCGTAAGCATCCGCGATCGCCGCTTGGAGTTCTCGCGGAAATGGTGTGTCGAGAATCAGTGCCCGCGCTTGCTTGCCTTTTTGTCGCAGGTTCTGCAGATCTTCTACGTCTAAATCGGCAAAAATTTCGCGCAATTTAGCTTCTAAACCCGCTGACTGGATGAAGTACCGGTAAGCGTGTGCTGTAGTTGCAAATCCGTTGGGAACTCTGATTCCTTGACAGGTTAATTGTTGAATCATTTCGCCCAAAGAAGCATTTTTACCGCCTACTAATGGGATGTCGGCGATGCCGACTTCATCAAACAACAATACTAAGGCTTTTTCTTTGGGAATTAAACCGGGTTTTTGTTCAATTGCTAAATTTTCGATCATTGCTTTTTTTCCTCTCAACTTCATCTCAGTTCGGTCAAAGGACAGTAAACAAAAGACAGTTTATTGGGACTTGTAATTTTGTTACCAAAATTCTCGGATTTTTTCTTAGGCTGTATCAACCGAGTGTTCGATTGCCTCTATTTCAAGATTATCACTTTTTGGCTAAATAGCAAGGCCGGTGGAGATATTTTATTTGATTGCAAAAAGTAAAGAAATTGCAGTAATTAGTTTATGTAAGGTATTATAAAAGAAGTGGTAAAAATATGAATAGCGAAGATAGTTCCCAACGCTTTTTGGGCGTTGAGCGCTCATTGGTGTGGGGATATGGCTCGGATTGTGTGGGTAGCGGAATCCAAGGGCAACAAAGGGTGGGGTTCGATCGCGCGATCGGCTGAACCCGCCCAAAAACGGATACTTACTTTCCGACAGAAGTCGTGAGTCGCCCAAAATTGGAGATTCTAGTTCCACATCCCCGATTCATCTGTGGACTAAATCTAAAATTTAAAATCTGGTCACAGGGGCGATCGCCCAAAAAAATACTAAGCAGCTTAGTTTCCTCCTGAAACCCAGCTTCTAAAAACCTTAAAAATTTTCCCTCTGATTGCGTTAGCCTACTTAGAAGAAAAACACAGCCGGATAGATATTATATAGCGGTTCTCAAAAAAGTGACGTATGCCCACGGAGGCCTATGCCCTATGCCCACGGAGGCCTATGCCCTATGCCCATGAGTACCTCATATGAGAGCTCGAAAGGCTATATATTGCACCATTTTCAATAAGCCTTTTAAGGGCTGGTTAGAAGAACCCCTCCCAAGAAAATTTACTCTTTGTGAAATGGGTCGGAAAGCCCGTTCTTGAGAACCGTTCAACCTTTGAGATAAAGTGCATTGTAATTATTGAACCAAAGAGTTTTTAACTGGGAAGGGCGGGATTTGTGGCTATACAATTCTTTATATGCTATAATAGTTAGCTAAACTGCCTTATTACAAAAAACAAGGTATATGATATCAGTTTTGAGCCCACCCGCAAAGCGAAATGGCTTTAAAGTTCTTCTGGTCGAAGACAATCAAGCAGAAGCCGATCTGATCGAAGAATTATTATTAGAAACAAATGTCAGTAGAGCCGAACCCCAAAGGCTATCAGTAAGTTGTACAGACTGTCTCAGCAAAGCGCAGGAACTTTTGGTAGGCGAAAATTTTGATGTGATTTTACTAGATCTTTCGCTGCCCGACAGCCAAGACTTAAATACAATTGTCAAAATACAAGAATATAGCCTGAATACTCCGATTGTCGTCCTGACTGCCCGCAACGATGAAGAGCTTGCCGTGCAGTCAATCCAAGCCGGCGCTCAAGATTATCTAGTCAAGCGAAAAATCGACAGCGAAGTGTTAATTAGATCGCTTCGCTACGCAGTCGAGCGACAGCAGAACCAAGAAGCTTTACGAAAAAGCGAAGAAAAATATCGGTCAGTAGTCGAGAATTCTCTGGTCGGAATTGCCATTATTGCTCCTCCAATTTCTCCCTCAGAACCCGAAAAATGCGAGTGGTTGGAAGTGAACAATGCTTTGTGCGATTTGCTGGGATACAATCGCCAAGATTTTTTGCACATAAAATGGGATCAGTGGGGTTTTCCTGATGACTTGCAGGCCAGTTTAGAGCAGTTAAAAAAAATTTTTGCCGGGGAGAGCGAAGGCTATGTTCTAGACAAAAGGTGGCGCAGAAAAGACGGAAAAACAGTTTATACTAGAGTTTCCCTGCGCTGTATTCGCGCCCTAGACGGCTCGATCGACCACATGATTAAAGTAGTCTTAGACGTGAGCGATCGCTACCGTTACGAAGCTCAATTAAAAGCCTCAGAAGAGTTTTTAAATCACACGATCAATTCTATTCCTGACCCGATTTTTGTCAAAGATGAGCAGCACAAATGGATCGTATTAAACGATGCTTTTTGCAATTTGATAGGAAAAAGGCGCTCGGAACTGATTGGCAAGTCAGGATACGATTTTTTACCCCCAGCACAAGCGGCTTTTTTTTGGCAACAAGACGAGGAAGTATTGCAAAGAAGTCTTTCTCAGGAAACAGAAGAAAATTTTACCGAGGCCTGCGGCAAAGAACGCATTATATCTACAAAAAGAACAGTTTTTAAGAACGCCGATGGTCGTCAAATGTTGGTCGGCACAATGCGAGATGTGACCGAATACAAACGCCAGCAGATAGCGTTGCAGGAAAGCGAAGCTCGATTTCAAATAATGACCGACAACGTGCCGGGAATGATCTATCAATATCGGCTTTATGTAGATGGTAAAACATCTTTTACTTACGTTTCTTCCGGCAGTTGGCAGATATACAATTTAAAGCCAGAACAAATAGAAGAAAATGCCGCTTTGGCTTTTGCAACAGTTCACCCAGACGACATCTCAGACTTGCAGCTATCGATGGCAACTTCAGCGGCGACTCAGCAAGCTTGGCAACACCAGTGGCGACAAGTTATGGGAGATCGAGTGAAATGGCTGCAAGGCGCGTCGAAGCCAGAAAAGCAAGCCAACGGCGATATAGTTTGGGATGGTTTGGTGATGGATGTTACGGAATTGAAACAAACCCAGCAAGACCGCGATCGATTTTTTAATCTCTCGCTGGATTTACTTTGCATTGCAGGTTTTGATGGCTATTTCAAACGCTTAAACCCCGCTTGGTCAAATGTATTGGGTTATAGCAGTGATGAAATCTTAGCCAAACCTTTGATAGAATTCGTGCATCCACAAGACCGAGAAATTACTGTAGCGGAATTAGAAAAACTTAAAAAAAGCCACCCCGTTATTAGCTTAGAAAACCGCTATCTTTGCCAAGATGGTACTTATAAATGGCTCTCGTGGACAGCATCGCCGTTTGCAGAAGAAGGTTTGATTTATGCAGTGGCTCGCGACGTTACATTTAGCAAGCAAGCTGAAGCTGAATTGGGTAAGAGCGCAGCCACAAACCGCGCTCTTTTAAATGCGATACCAGACATGATATTTCGCTGTCGGGCAGACGGCACTTTTGTAGACTTCAAACCGGCCAAAGATTTCGAGAATATCCTACCACAAAAATCACTAATTGGCAAAAAAGCACAAGACATATTGCCGGCTGCTTTTGCTGACAAAATCTTGTCGGGCCATCAACAAGCGATCGACACTGGCGAGATTCAAGTCGTAGAATATCAAATGCCAGTTAAGGGTGAACTGTACGATTTTGAAGCGAGAATTGTCTTCTGCACAGAGGACGAAATTATCGCGATCGTCCGCGACATCACCAATCGCAAACGTTTTGAGTCAAAACTCCACAGGCAAGCAGCGGCAATGGCCCAAGCTTCCGAAGGTATCGCCATATTCAGTGCCGACAAAGAGGTGATTTATTGCAACGCAGCACGACTAAAAATCTACGGTTACGACTCTCTCGAAGAAATCTTAGGTAAAAGTTGGAAAATCTTCTACCAAGGTGCAGAACTGCAAAGGTTCGAGCAAGAAGTCCTGCCGACTGTAGTGAAGAAAGGTTCTTACAGCACCGAAGCAGTAGGATGCCGTCGCGACCGCTCGGAAGTCCCTCTAGATGTCTCGCTGACAATGCTGCCCGACGGGGAAATCATTTGCATTGTTCGCGATATTTCCCAAAGAAAAAAAACAGAAGCAGCATTGCGGGAAAGCCAGCGGTTCGCTCAGCAAATTGCTGGAGCCAGTCCTAATATTTTGTATGTTTGTGACTTAATTGAAAAAAAAAATATCTATGCAAACGCTTCTATCTACCACATTCTTGGCTATACAGTAGAGGAGATTCAGGCAATGGGGCCGTGGATGATGTCAACTTTAATCCACCCCGAAGATTCAATCAAAATGCCTGATTATTTACAGCAAGTCGAAACAGGCAGCGAAGGGGATATCTTTGAAATTGAATACAGAATTAGGCACAAGGATGGTTCTTGGCGCTGGATGGTTAGCCGAGATACTGTATTTGCGAAAACAGCAGACGGTAAGTTAAAACAAATTCTCGGCACGGCAACTGATATTACAGAAAGCAAGCAAGCAGAAGATGAAATAAAGCTGTTGCTGGCAGCAACTCAAGCCATTAGTCAGTCTGCCGATTTTCACAGCGCCCTCCCAGATATTTTGCGGTTGCTGTGCAATGCGATCGGCTGGAATTTTGCGGAAGCTTGGATACCGACTGCTAACGGTACTTTTTTGGAACACAGCGAAACTTGGTACGCTAGCGATCGCGATTTAGATAGGTTCGGCCGCGAAAGTAAAAAAATTAGATTCGCCGCCGGAGTGGCAGTACCTGGACGGATTTGGTCAACCAGAAATGTAGAGTGGATTGAAGATATTTCTCTAGCCAAGAATCATCTTTTTGCCCGATCGCAAATGGCGGCATCAGTCGGATTGAAAGCTTGTTTCGGAGTGCCAATTCACGCTAGCTCAAAGGTGCTGGCAGTTTTAGTATTCTGCAAGCGCGATCGCTCGATTATGGAACCGCGTATAGTAGAGTTGGTCAAGGCTGTAGCGACTCAGTTGGGCGATCATATTCAGCGCAAACAAGCCGAAGAAGAATTGCGTAAAAGTGAAGAACGCTGGCAGTTAGTTCTCAAAGGCAATCAAGACGGAATTTGGGATCTGAATCTTCAAACAAATGAAGCTTTTCGATCGGCCCGCTGGCAAGAAATTATCGGTTACACAGACGGCGAAATCGAAAACACCAACACCGCATGGATCGATCGCATCCATCCAGAAGATCGCTCACGAGTGCAAGCAGCGATCCAAGGTTATCTCGATCGCCAAACCCCCAATTACGCCGCCGAATACCGCTTGCAGTGCAAAGACGGTAGCTATAAGTGGGTGCTCGCCCGCGCTCAAGCAGTGTGGGACGAAGCCGGAAACCCTCTGCGGATGGTGGGTTCGATGACGGATATTAGCGATCGCAAAGCAGCAGAATTAGCTTTACTGCGGGTCACTCAAGCCGTCGAAAGTACCAGCGACGCGATCGCGATCGCCGACTTGAAAGGGCGGTCTATTTACCACAATCAAGCCTTCATTCAGCGCTACGGCTACACGGTGGAAGAACTCAATGATATTGGCGATATGGCCGCGCTTTATGTCCGACCTAAAAATTACAAACAAATCTATAAAAGCCTTCGCCAAGGTCGCTCTTGGTGTGGCGAACTTTCACTGCAAACTAAGAGCTGCGAAGCAGTAACTGCTCTGGTGCGAGCTGACAGTATTCAAGATATTAATGGGAATTACATCGGCTTAATTGCAGTAATTACAGACATCACAAAACGCAAAGAATCTGAAGTAATTTTGCGCCAAAAGTTAAAGCGCGAACAGTTGGCAGTAGCTATGCTGGAACGCATTAGGTCTTCTCTAAATTTAGAAGAAATTCTTACCAAAACTGTCGAAGAAGTGCGACAGTTTTTGCAAGTAGATCGCACAGTTATTTACCAATTTAATCCCGATTGGAGCGGGTTTATCGCTGTAGAGTCGGTTGCCGAAAATACCCTACCCATTGTAGGAATGGATATTTATGACCCATGTTTTGGGGAAGCCTACGTTACTCTTTACCGAGACGGCAGAATTAGAGCAACAGAAGATGTTTACAATGCCGGTCTGGCCGACTGCCACTTGGCTTTGTTGACTCGGTTCGAGGTGAGAGCGAATCTGGTAGTGCCGATTTTGCAAGGCGAAAACTTGTGGGGGCTGTTAATTGCCCACCACTGCACGGGCCCGCGTCCCTGGCAACAATTGGAGGGAGAGTGCCTAAAACAATTGGGGGTGCAGTTGGCGATCGCCATTCAGCAATCGATGCTATTTGAACAAGCACAAACCGAAATTGCCGATCGCAAACAGGCAGAAGCCGCCCTGCAATTAGCTAAAGAAGCCGCCGAATCCGCCAACCGCGCTAAAAGCGACTTTCTCGCCAACATGAGCCACGAATTGCGGACGCCTTTGAATGGGATTTTGGGATACATTCAACTGCTCAAAGTCGATAAAAACTTTACCGCCGATCAGCAGGAAAGTCTTAACAACATTCACCAGTGTGGCAACCACCTGCTGATGCTGATTAATGACGTTTTAGACCTCTCAAAAATCGAAGCTAGTAAAATGGAACTGTCACGGACAAACGTGCATTTTTCCAGTTTTGTGAAAAGTATTATTGATTTGTTCCAGATGCGCTCTGCTCAAAAAGGAATTGCTTTTAATTACGAGCAGGTTTCAGCCCTGCCAGACGGCATTTGGGCCGACGAAAAAAGGTTGCGTCAAGTTTTGATTAATTTGCTCAGTAATGCCGTTAAGTTTACGAACAGCGGCAGCGTTACCTTCAAAGTCGGTTATGCAGAAAATTTTCCCGATAATTATCCTCAAACCAACTGCGAAAATTCTAGTTTGACAGCGGAAATTGCCACTCAAACAATCAATTTGGCCGGGAATATAGACGCGCAGCAAATGTCGAACCCGCCGCTAGGAACAACAGAGGCGCGCGAGGTGACAACAGACAATACCGGCGATGGTGCCCCTACCCCTAAAATTCGCTTTCAAATCGAAGATACCGGCATTGGCATCGGGCAGAATAAATTAGAAGAAATATTTTTGCCTTTTCATCAAGTGGGCGATCATAAAAATTTCGTCGAAGGTACCGGACTGGGACTTTCCATCAGCCAAAAATTAGTCAAAATGATGGGCAGCCAAATTCGCGTCCAAAGTACCTCCGGCAAAGGCAGCATATTTTGGTTGGATCTAGACTTGCCAGCAGTCGCCCAGTGTTCGGAACTCCCCTCCCGGCAAGAAAAAAGGCGGCTTGTAGGTTTTATCGGCCCCCAGCGGAAAGTGCTAATAGTTGACGATCACGAAGTAAATCGCGCCATGTTGCACAGGCTACTTGTTCATTTGGGCTTTGAAATTGCACAGGCCACAGACGGCGAAGACTGCTTGCACAAAGCACAGGAATTTCTACCCGATCTAATTTTAATGGATTTGCTGATGCCGATAATGGACGGTTGGGAAGCTACCAGGCGGCTGCGACAGTTGCCGGAATTAAAAGATACGGTTATCCTTGCTTTGTCCGCTAACGTTTACGAGACTAGCAGGCAACAGAGCATACTTGCAGGTTGCGATAATTTTCTCACCAAGCCGATTCAAACTAATGAGCTTTTAGAATTATTGCGCCTGCACTTGAGACTAGAATGGGTTTACGAAGAACGAGTGCAAACCAAAAAGCGGACAGATCAAACGGCAAAAGCATCTTCTGAGATTGCTGCTGCTGACTCAACGATGGTGTCTCCTGCCTCAGAGTCAGTCTTGGCGTTGTTAAGATTGGCTGCAATGGGCGATATTGAAGCTATTCTGGAAGAAACTGCTAAACTAGAACATTCTGACCCGACATTAGTGCCTTTCGTTCATCACCTGCGCCAACTTGCTAAAGGATTTCAGCTCAAGCAAATTCGAGATTTTTTGAAGCAACATTTGTCCTAAAATTGACGGTAGCTAACAGACCACTCAAAATCAGTTAAATCTCGCGCCCTGAGTACCATTCTCAATCAGGGGTTCGGGCCTCCCGCGAAGCGACAACTTAATCTGCTTGGGCGGCCCGGACTCGCAGCCTGCTCCTCAAACGGTTATTGCAAATAGAAGCATCTAGGAAGCAACCGGGTTTGGAGCATCTCAATGACAGCAGCCAAGCTAAAAATTGGAGTTTTGAGGCAGGAGGCAGGAGGCAGGAGGCAGGAGGGAAGAGGAAGAAGGAAGGAGCCAGAAGAAGTGTTTTTACAAATATGAGATGCTCCCACCGGGTTTCTAGATCCGCAAAAAATTCATTGAATCACGTTTTACGTCACAAACCACAACTCAACACTCAAAAATTTGAAGATTTCCCTTGAATATGAACGATAAGAATTCCGAAAGAAGCATCATACTAATTGTCGATGACAACCAAACAAATCTTGACGTACTTTTCGAGTTGTTAAGGAATTACGGGTTTAAAGTATTAGTGGCTCTAGACGGCGAAAGTGCGATCGAGCAAATTGACTACATCCATCCAGACTTGATTCTTTTGGATATCATGATGCCAGGAATTGACGGTTTTGAAACTTGCCGACGTTTGAAAGCAGATCCGTCAACGCAAGATATTCCCATCATCTTCATGAGCGCCCTTTCCGATACGCCTGATAAAGTAAAAGGCTTTCAGACAGGAGCCGTTGACTACATCACTAAGCCTTTCCAGCACGAAGAAGTTTTGAGCCGGATTCAAACCCACTTGACAATCCGCAGCTTGCAAAAAAAACTCGAAGAAAAAAACCTCGAACTTGCCCACCTCAACCAAAACCTCGAAAGACTTGTTGAACAAAAAACCAAGCAATTAATAAACCAGGAAAAAACAGCCATCATCGGACGTTTGACTCAGGGCATGGTTCACAACCTCAAAAGTCCCCTGCAAGTGATCCAGACTAGCGTCGATTTGATTGAAACAAAAGCCACACAAATTCAAGACGACTCTCTGTTTAATTATACTAAGTATATTTTCCAAGCTGTCACAAAAATCAATCTGATCATGGATACTCTGATGATGAAAAGCCGAAACGAGCAAAAGCAAGATTTGCACCCGGTGAATATCAACGATTTAGTCCAGAGAGAAATTCAGCTATTGGAAGGCAACCTGTATTTTAAAAATAAGATTAGAAAAAAATACTTTTATGACGAAGAAATTCCCAGCATTCCATTAATTTATTCCTATCTTTCTCAAGTATTTTATAATTTAATCAATAATGCAATGGATGCTATGTGGGCCAAGAAAAGCAGAGAAATAACTATCGTGACTCGGCAAGACGACTCGAACATATACATGGATATTGCAGATACGGGATGCGGCATAGCATCTGAAGATGTGTCAAAACTTTTTGACCCTTTTTACACATCAAAGCCACCTAAAGGGGAGGAAAAGACCGAAGGAGAACCGACAGGAACGGGCCTAGGACTTTATACTTGTATTGAACTTTTAAAACCTTTTAACGGTGAAATTGCTATTAGCAGCAATGTGGGTCAAGGCAGCGTGTTTACAGTTGTGCTGCCAAAACCGCAGAAAAATTGAGCGACTCAACTGAGTTAAATTGTGTCCGGTTAGACAACCCTAATTAAGTTGGTAATTAGGTTGGTAGCAAGGAATGCAAGTCTTGGTTACTCGATCGAGAGAGGACTTGCATTACTCAATACAAACAGGCGCTAATTGCGGGCAATTAACCGGACCCAATCTCAGAGCATATCTTGTAAATCAACGGTAACTTTCGTAGCTTAGTAGTAATATAGCAATCCTTGCAGGAGTCGTAAACTTTTCACCTCACCCCAACCCTCCCCGAAGCCGCGGGGAGGGAGTAAGAAATTCACAAATGATTGAGGATTGCTATACCATTTTAAAAAAATAAGGCAACTTTAGGCAAGCTTTAAACGGCAATTTATAATCTAAAGTTTCCAAGGCTATCAGCAAGGCAAATCCTGATTACTCCGCACTCTTTTGAGTTGCCTCTTGCTATTCCCCTGCCAAAGGTTGTAAATTAAAAGAGAGTTGAGTTGCAATATTGGTAAGAGTATTATAGTTTTGGATCGCTAGGTTTGGGGCGAGGCGGAAAACTTGCAGCGAACAACTCAATTCTACAAATCTGCGGGGTCTGCAAGCACACAGCGCACTCTCGTGCGTGCGGTTCACAGGGCTGTTTCATTCTCAGAAAAACCAGGGTTTTGTAGGGGCGGTGCGACCCCTACTCCCCGTGCCCGCCCAGCCGATAGACGAGCGGGTAGGGGTTTTAGATATCGGGGCAACCGGGCGTGGGATTGCCCCTACAAGAGAATGAAACAGCCCTGGTGCGGTTCAAGTTCCCCAATCATCAGCTAGGTAGCTGCATCCGCTGCTGAGATTTTATAATTACTAAAAAATAGCAAAAGGATAGCAGTAAAAAAAAATGCCACTGTACGCAAGAACCAAACTGCGATACTCATCAGTCATTCCCAATCTCCAATCTCAAATCTAAAATATAAAATGGTATGACCTCTGTGTTTGAGTCAACTTTAACGCCTGGTTTAAAAATTCTTTTAGTAGAAGACTGTGCAGAAGATGCAGAACTCATTCAAGAACTGCTGTCTGAGGGCCAACTAGGACTATCAATTGATGTCACCAATGTAGTTCGCCTCCGGGAAGCGATTGAAATTTTAAGCGACAAAATTTTTGATGTAATTTTATTAGATCTTTCACTTCCTGACAGCCTAAAATTTAATACTTTTTTCCGACTGCAAGATTGCGGTATAAATATTCCGATCGTCATTCTGACAGCCGCAGATGACGAAGAACTGGCTGTCGAGTTAATTGCCGCCGGCGCCCAAGATTATTTGGTGAAAAGACAGGTAGACAGCCGGCTGCTGGTACGGACGCTTAGGTGCGCGATCGCCCGCCAGAAACGGCAAGCAGAATGGCAAAAAAGTCAACAAAAATACCAGCAGGTTGTTGGCAATATCAAAGAAGTAGTTTTTGAAACAAATACTGCGGGCCATTGGACTTTTCTAAATCCAGCTTGGACGGAAATTACCGGATTTACCGTTGATGAAAGCTTAGGAACTTCCTGTTTGAGTTACATTCATTCTGAGGATCAATACCAATATTTAAATTCGTTTAGAGGTCAGAAACCAAATCAAGAAACATCCTGTTGTTATCAAAGTCGATATATTACCAAAAATGGCGAAATTCGGTGGGTGGAAGTGCAAGAATTTTTTATGTTGGGCTGGGACGGCGCGCCACAGGGGACGACAGGAACTATCCACGATATTACGGATAAAATTTTAGCACTCTCCGAACTGGAAGCTAGTAAAAAGTTTTTGAATTATACGATAGATGCACTGGCTGATCCCATTTTTGTCAAGGACGAATATCACCGCTGGATACTGTTAAATAATGCTTTTTGCAAGCTGCTCGGCAAGCAGCGCGAGGAACTGCTGGGCAAGTCGGATTACGACTTTTTCCCAAAACAAGAAGCTGAGATTTTTTGGCAGAATGACGAACAAGTTTTTAGGACGGGGGAAGAAAACGAGAGCGAGGAAATATTTACGGACGGCAGCGGTGCAAAGCACATTTTGTCTACTAAAAAAACTGTCTTTGAAAATACCGATGGCAGTAAAATTCTCGTCGGGATAATTCGAGATATCACTCAGGAGAGGCGCCAACAATTAGCGCAGCAAGAAAGCGAGGCTAGACTGCGGCAGCTTGCTGCCAATTTGCCGGGAATAATTTATCAATTTCGCCTCTCAATCGACGGCAAAAAAAGTTTTCCTTACATTTCTTCTGGCAGTCGCGATTTATTTGAATTGGCACCAGAAAAGATTCAGCAGAATCCTCAACTCCTTTTTAGTTTTCTTCATCCAGATGACCGTCAAAAATTTGAAGAATCTCTTGCTGTTTCTGCGGCAAATATGCAGCCCTGGCAGCAGGAATGGCGCGCGATTGTACCGTCGGGAAAACTTAAGTGGATGCAAGGGGTTTCGTCGAAACCGGAACGAGTTGATTGTCCGACTGAAATAGGGCAGGAAGGGGATATAGTTTGGGAAGGCATGGTGCTGGATATTACTGATTTAAAACAGGCAGAAGCAGCTTTGCGGGAGAGCGAAGCCAGATTTCGATCGCTCGTTGAGAATATCCCCGGCGCTATCTGCCGCAGCTTGTACGATGCTGAGGGGACGATGGTATTTATTAGCGATGAAATTGAGGTAATTAGTGGGTATCCTGCTGGGGATTTTATTGGCAACAACGGCTTGAGTTTTGCGACAATTGTCCACGAGGCAGACAAGGAAATGGTCGATCGACAAATCAGCGCAGCCGTAGAGTCGAAACAGCCGTACAATCTAGAATACCGGATTGTTCGCGCTGACGGGGCGGTGCGGTGGATGTCGGAAAGAGGTAGGCCAACTTACAATATAGAAGGGCTAGTTTTGTGGCTCGACAGAGCGATTTTTGACATTACCGATCGCAAACAAGCCGAACTAACTCTGTGCCTGGTAACTCAAGCTGTAGACAGTGCTAGTGATGCGATCGCGATCGCCGATTTGGACGGTTATTCCATTTATCACAATCAAGCATTTATTCAGCGCTACGGCTATACAGTTGAGGAACTAAATAATGCCGGCGGCCCAGCAGTAATGTACCCCAAATCTCAAGATTTGAGAAAGTTATTTAGGGGGCTGCGGAAAGGTTTTTCCTGGGACAGTGAAATTGAAATCAAGAGTAAAAATGGCGATATCATAGAAACTTTCTTGCGAGCTAACTGCATTAAAGATAGCGCTAGTCAACCGATAGGAATGATAGCCATAATTGCCGACCTCACAGAACTAAAACGCACCGCATCGGCATTAAAACTCAGTCAAGAGCGATTGCAGTTGGCGGTTTCAGGCAGCTCTTTGGGGCTGTGGGATTGGAATATAGCTACTGGCGAAACTTATTTCGATTTTCATTGGAAATCAATGCTTGGCTACGCAGAAACCGAAATTGAAAACAACCTCAAAGGTTGGGAAAGTTTGCTGCATCCAGAAGACCGAGGGAAGGTAATGGAATGTTTAAATTCCTATTTGGAAGGTGAGACTGAGATTTATGAATTTGAATTTCGGATGCTCAACAAAGCGGGCAATTGGCAGTGGATTCTGGCAATGGGCAAGGTAGTCGAGTACGACGAATGGGGTGCGCCGTTGCGGATAACGGGCACTCACAAAGATATCAGCGCCCGCGTGGCAGCAGAAGCCGAAAAAACGCAGTTGATCGCATCTCTGCAACTACTTGCCGAACAGTTGCAAGCAGCGCAAAAAATAGCCCGCATCGGCAATTGGGAATTCGATAGGGAGGCAGGACTTATTACTTGGTCGGAAGAACTGTTTCGAGTTTATGGTCGAGAATTGAATCTGCCACCGACAATGGAAGAACTTTTAGAGCAAATTCATCCCGATGACAAAGAAAGGTTCGCAGAAGTTGTACAAAAAGCAGTGACTGAAGGAACAGCTTACGATATCGACCACCGCATCTATTTCCCATCAGGAGAAATTAGGCACGTTAACGCTAAAGGACAAGCTATTAAAAATGAGTTGGGTCAGGTGGTGCGGCTGTTTGGCACGGCAATGGACATTAGCCATCGCAAAAAAGCAGAAATTGCTTTACAAGAAAGCGAACAGCGATTTCGCGCTGTATTTGAACAAGCGGCGATTGGCATTGTTAAAGTGTGGCGCGACGGTCAATTTTTGAATGCAAATCAAGGGTTTTGCAATATTGTGGGATACTCAGAATTGGAGCTGAAATCGCGAAATGTTGGGGAGATTTCTCACCCCGAAGATGTAGCAGCAGATGCCGAGTCGCGCGACAGACTGTTAGCTGGGGAAATTTTTAATTATTCCCTTGAAAAACGCTTTATTCGCAAAAACGGTTCATTTGTTTGGACTAATATGACTGTATCTTTAGTGCGGGATGGGTTTGGGGAACCTAGCTATGTAATTGCTGTGATTGAAGATATTAGCTCTCGCAAACTTGCCGAGGCTATCTTGCGCCAGCAATTAAAGCGAGAACGCTTGGTGGTAGAGATGCTGGAACGCATTCGCTCTTCTCTCAATTTAAAAGAAATTTTGACAAAAGCTGTGGCTGAAGTACGGCAATTTTTGCAAACAGACAGGACAATAATTTATCGCTTTAATCCCGATAGGAGCGGTTTTGTAACTGTCGAGTCGGTGGGCCAAAAGTGGCGATCGATTCAGGGACTAACTATTAACGATCCCTGCTTTGAATACAGCTATGCTTCTGCTTACGAACACGGTCGCGCTGTACCTGTAGATGATATTTACAAAGCTGGTCTTTCCCAGTGCTACCTTAATTTATTAAGTCAATTTCAGGTGCGAGCTAATTTGGTAGTGCCGATTTTGCAAGGCGAGAAGTTGTGGGGGCTATTGATTGCCCACGAGTGCGCGGGCCCTCGCCAGTGGCTGGAAATTGAGGTCGAGTGTCTCAAACAAATTAGCGTGCAGTTGGCGATCGCGATCCAGCAATCAATGCTGTTTGAGCAAGCACAAAGTGAAATTGCCGATCGCAAACAAGCCGAGTCAGCTTTGCAGGAATCGGAAGCGCGAGAACGTTCAAAAGCGCTAGAGTTAGAAGCAGCTATTAACAAACTGCGAACGACTCAAGCTCAGCTCGTTCAAAATGAAAAAATGGTGAGCTTGGGTCAGTTAGTTGCTGGTGTTGCTCACGAAATTAATAATCCTGTTAGCTTTATTCACGGCAATCTCAATCCGGCTCGCAATTACACTTTAGATTTGCTGGAATTGATTAAAGTTTACCAGCATTACTGTCCTCATCCTCCCGCCCAAGTCTTGCAGAAAATTGAGGAAATAGACTTGGCTTATATTGCTGAGGATTTCCCGAAATTGTTTAATTCGATGCAAGTAGGAACCGAGCGAATTGTCGAAATCGTGAAATCGTTGCGTAATTTTTCCCGATTGGACGAGTCCGCAGGGAAGGCGGTTAACATTCACGAAGGAATTGATAGCACTTTGATGATTTTGCAAAATCGCTTAAAATCTCACAGCAGTCCAGGAGAAATTCTGATAGTTAAAGATTACCAAATCTTGCCACAAATTGAATGTTTTCCGGGCGAGTTGAATCAGGTATTTATGAATATTTTAATTAATGCGATCGATGCTTTGGAAGAACGGGACAAGCAGCGTTCGATCGAGGAGTGCGATCGACATCCCAGCACGATCGCTATTCGCAGTTATCAGGCGGCTGCCGACTTCGTAGCGGTATCGATTGCCGACAACGGGCAGGGGATACCGGAGTCAGTGCGATCGAGGCTGTTTGACCCGTTTTTCACGACTAAACCTGTGGGCAAGGGTACGGGTTTGGGATTGTCGATTTCTCACTCGATTATAGTCGATCGCCACGGTGGCAGATTGAGTTGTATTTCGACACCGGGAGAGGGCGCGGAGTTTTTGATTGAAATTCCAGTGCGGCCGAATTTAACTGGTAGGAATTCAAATTTGGGGCAATAATTAGCAATTGGTAATTGGAAATTAGGAAGCGGAAATGGTTACTATCTCACATCTTGCACGATTCTCAAGAACAGGCTTTTCGGCCTGTTCCACAAAGAGTGAATTTTCTTGTGGAACAGGCCGAAAAGCCTGTTCCTCAACAAGTAATTGAGAAGGGTGCAACATCTCAGTAATATCAAATGCGGAAATGGGTAATATCTCAGCTCTTGCACCCTTCAAAATAACAGGCAAGATGCCTGTTCCACAAAGAGTGAATTTTCTCGTGGAACAGGCCGAAAAGCCTGTTCCTCAACAAGTAATTGAGAAGGGTGCAACATCTCAGTAATATCAAATACCGTTGTGAGTGAAAAATCAAACACGATATTACAAATTACCAATTATATCAAATCCGTTAGCATCGGAATAGTAAATTCGATTTCACTGTTGACAGTCAACAGTCAACAGTCAACAGTCAACAGTCAACAGTCAACAGTCAACAGTCAACATCATTCTGGTGTTACCGGAAATGATATTACCTTCAACTTTTACATAAAAATCGGGGCAGATTCCGAGTTACTCCTGGCGTGACAAATGCGATTTTTGCCTTCGCTTTTGGCTTGAAAAAGGGCGCTGTCAGCGCTGTGAATTAGGGTGGTGGGAGATTCCTGGGCAGAAGGAATCGCTGTCGCAATGCCACAACTGAGGGTAACGTAGGGGCCGATCGACGATCGCGCGTGGGGCAGTTTCAAGCAGGCGATGCCGTCGCAAATTTTCCGGGCGACAGCGTTTGCCCCTTGGGCGCTGGTGTTGGGCAGCACTAGGGCAAATTCTTCGCCACCGTAGCGGGCAGTCAAATCCCCAGCCCGGTTGGTGGCGCTGGCGATCGCCCCGGCAACTTGGCGCAAACAATCGTCCCCGCCGAGATGCCCATAAAACTCGTTGTAAAGTTTAAAAAAGTCGATGTCAAACATAATTAAAGACAGTGGCAGTTCCTCTCTTGCCAATCTGCGCCACTCTAAGCTCAAAATGCGATCGAACTGGCGGCGATTGGCAATGCCAGTCAGTCCGTCAGTAGTTGCCAGTTGCTGCAATTTTTGATTGGCTATTGCTAGCTTGCGGTAAAGTTGAGATTGTTCGATCGCGATCGCCACTTGATTTGCCAAGTGCTCTAAAAAATCTATTTCCCACTGCTGCCATTCCCTGACACCGTAGCAATTGTATGCTGTCAGCATTCCCCACAAACTATGGCCATTTTCTGCGATCGAATCCGGCAAATTTTTACTGTGCGCCTGCGGTTTGCCACTCGCCTGGTTCCCGATATAATTTTCCGCTGCATCTTGATTGTTCTCGACTTCCCAAACCGTGGCTTCTTGTGTTTCTTTTGCCGTTTCCCAGTCGCCTGATTGCCAAATTGGTACGCTTATAACTGCTGCAATTTCACAATCTGTCAACAATTCTTTGCAACTGCCAGCCAAGGGGGCAGTGCTGACATCTGCTATTGCTTGTACCGACTGGGATTCGACTAAAATAAAGCAGGATACCGCCAAAGCAGCACTAATATTTTGGTTTTCAATATCACCTTCTGGCAAACCGTCACCTGCGACGATCGCACCTTTGTGCTCTTCCCCGTCCAATTGAGACACCCAATCCTGACAGCGATAAATTAAAACGCGGTCTGTTTGGAGAAATTGTCGCACATCTGCAACGGTATTTTGGAGAATGCTTGCCGGATCTATTGACGATCGAATATGTTCGATCATTTTCCCCAACAGGCGCTGTCGGAGAGCCTGCTGCCGCAATTGTTCTTCGATTTGCTGGCGTTCGATCGCGTAATGGATTGCCCGCACCAGCAGAGTTCTGTGAAATCTTCCCTTTACCAAACAATCTTGAGCGCCCCAGCGCAATACTGACCGGGCCATATTTTCATCGCTGATATCTGTCAGCACCACAATTGGCAATGTGGGCCATCGCCCTTTCAAAACTGCGAGATCCTCGCTTCCCCTCAAGCTGTCTGACACTGACAAATCTAATAGTACGGCGTCAAACTTGTCTACTTCCAGACGCCCAACTCCTATCTCCAGAGACTTAACAGTTTGGAGCAGAAATAGAGACTCGCTGAATGACCCTAGAAGGTCTTCGATCATTGTCGGAGCTCCGAGGTCATCCTCAACCAACAAAATTTTCAGACATTGGTGACGTGTTAACACAACTATAGCCTTCGGAGCGCGTCGAAAGCAACTTTTTTGTTTTGATAGCGATACTTGCGATCGGCCAATATTTCGGCCGATCAAATTCACTATACACTCAAACTAGGCATTTAGCGCTCCATTAATGCTTACATATCCGGCGGGAGTGAAACGATCTCAAACCAATATTCACATAAAGTCTTCATTACTTCAAGCAAGCCTTCAAAAGTTACTGGTTTGGATATGAAAGAATTGGCTCCCAAGCGGTAGCAAAGCAAGATATCTCCTCTGCAGTGGGAAGTTGTGAGCATTACAACCGGAATTTGTTGCAAATGGGGGTCAGATCTGATCGAAGTTAGTGTTTCTCGCCCGTCCAGCCTCGGCATATTCAGATCCAAAAGGATCAAGTCTGGCTGATGCCAATTGCTGCTACCAAGATATTGACCGCGACGGTATAAGTAGTCTAGGACTTGTTCTCCATTTTCCACAAATTCGCTCGTAATTGCTAATCGAACTTCTCGCAGTGCTTCCTCCACCAAAAAGCGCGTGTCCTCGTCATCGTTTGCTATTAAAAGAGTAAATTTTTTCTTTTGATAATTCACGGCTTTGCCTCACTAGGAACGTCTTTTATGAGGTTGCGGGACTTTGAGCCGTGTCTGATTACCTGCAAAGAATCTCTTGCCATCATCCGGTAAATTGGGCTGAGGACACTGAAATTGTGTTGCAGCCATTTACCGTTTTTCTCCATTTGCAAAGGTTTGCGAATCATGCTTGTTTCACTTGGCAGTCTGTCCCAGAACCGGCAAACTGCAAACACATCACAAATCCTTCTCCGCGAACTACTAGGGAAACTATTGCATCCCAAAGCAAGATGCTCTGGATACAGTTGAAAAAAATTAACAAGTCTTGCGCGCACCGCTGATTTATAAGTTGTATAAGGATAGAGCTAATAGATTTATGTTGATAGATTTTTAGCTCGATGTCATCAGTGAATATGCTACACTTTATAAGCATTTTTGTAAAGAACAGATAAAGATATTTAAAGCTTAAGTAAAGGACGGGTGACAATCAAGCAATTTGCTGACAAGCCCCCGGATTCATCCGTGGAGCGAGAAACAAGCTCCGAATCCTGATCGCAAGCCCCCGGATTTATCAGTGGGGTCGCTTTCTTCAAATCTCAAATCTCAAATCTCAAATCTCAAATCTCAAATCGATATCACCAGCCCCCGGATTTATCAGTGGGGTCGCTTTCTTCAATTCTAAAATCTAAAATCTAAAATCTAAAATCGATTGACTTTACTTTGATATAGGAATAGAAAAATAAAAAGTCGAGCCTCGATTGGGTTCTGATTCTACCCAAAGGCTGCCGCCGTGCCGATCGATAATTCTTTGACAAATCGCTAAACCGATACCAGTTCCCGAATACTGTTTTTGGGTGTGCAAGCGCTGAAAAATCTGAAAAATTCGCGGATGGTACTGTGAGGCAATCCCAATACCATTATCCTGCACTGAAAACACCCAGCTATCCTCCTGACACGAAGCGTCCACCTGCACCACCGGCGCCTCACTGCTGCGGTACTTAATGGCGTTACCAATTAAATTTTGAAACAGTTGCAGCAGTTGAAAACTGTCACCTTTTACCCTGGGCAAATCCCCCCTAGTAACAGAAGCTTGATTCTCGCGGATGGCCAACTGCAAATTAGCGCAAGCATCCTCAAAAACCCGATTGCAATCTATCACATCAAAAGGTTTCTCACTGCGACCTACCCGCGAATACTCCAGCAAGTCATCAATCAGCCCCTGCATCCGCCCGCAAGAGTTAACAATATTGCGGATAAATTTATTCCCTTGGGCATCAAGTTGGTTGTGACAGCGCTTTTCTAATAGTTGAGCGTAGCCGACAATCGTACTCAAAGGCGCTTGCAAATCGTGAGAAGCCACGTAAGCAAACTGTTCTAGTTCGGCATTAGAACGAGTTAATTCTTGAGCGTAGCGGGTTTGAGTGTCTAAACTCTCTTGCAGCAATTCTTGTGCCAGCTTGCGTTCGGAAATATCCTCGATCGCACAAATCAAATACTGCAGCGTCCCCTTGACATCGCGCATTGCCGAAACAGTAACATTTGCCCAGCGCACTGCGTCATCTTTGCATACCAAACGCTTTTCCACAGAAAAAGTTTGAATCTTCCCGGATAACAGCGAGCGCAGGTATTCTCTGTCCGCTTCTCTGTCATCCGGGTGAGTAATTGCCTGCCAATTTTGCTGTAACAATTCCGATTCTGCATAGCGGACTATTTGACAAAAGCCGGGATTTACCCGTATAAATTTACCACAAAGTGCGGTTTTAGCTATGCCGACTGCTGCTTGCTCGAATATCGCGCGGAAGCGTTCTTCGCTGTCTCGTAGGGCAATTTCTGCTCGTTTGCGCTCGGTGATGTTACGAAATGTTACTGCCAGACCATCGTTTAATTTTACCGCCACAATGTGCAGCCAAACAATTGTATCTCGCTCCTGTTCGTAATAAATTTCTTGGTCTACAGTTTCTCCTGTTTCTACTACAGAAACATACAAATCAAATAACCCGTTATTGCTAACTTGGGAAACTTGGGATAACAAATTCTTGCCAACTATGTCATTGAATAGCAGCCCATAAAATTTTTCGGCGGCAGGGTTGATCAAGAGCCACTGGAAATCTACAATATTTCCCTCACTGTCGCGGACAGCCGAATAAGCCACCACACAGTCTAAGGAACTATTTAATATGCTAGCAAGCAGCGACTGTGACTGTTGCAGTTGATAATTTTGCTCTTTTAATTGCTGTTGCAGTTTTTGCAAGCGGACTTGCTTGTCGATGCGCGCTAAAACTTCTTCTACTTGAAATGGTTTAGTAATATAGTCGGCGCCTCCTACTCGAAAAGCTTGTAATTTATCATTCATTTCATCTAAGACGCTTAAAAAAATTACCGGAATTTGTTCGGTTTCTGGTGTCGCTTTCAGTCTCCGACAAACTTCATAACCGTTCATTTCCGGCATTCTAATGTCGAGCAAAATTAAATCCGGGCAATGGGCGATCGCAACATGCAACGCCAGTGGCCCGCAAATAGCTCGGTAAACTTGATACCCCTGGGATGTTAGCAGTTTGGATAAGAACCGCAGATTGCTTGGTTGGTCATCAACCACCAATACTTTAATTTCGCTATTATCCATTTATTTTAAACTCGATTGAGTTAAATCCATTATCTTGTCGAGTCGGTAATCGGCAAGCAAATCTTTTAAAGCCTCAGCTAAAATTGGATGACTTTCCCAGATGCGATCGACAAGTTGAATCGCTAGCTCTTCATTAACATCATTAGCGGCGTCGTAGAGTTCCTGCACCCAGCTTTGAGGCATCTGAGCCAGCAGCCCTCCGAAAAATGAATCGGGTTTTTCCTTCACACAATAACGCCGTAAAGCCCCGACTGGGAGCTGGGGCAACTCTTGATAAAGATAGCGCACTCCCAAATAGCAAGCCATCTTATCAAAGAGGATTTGTTCTTGAAAAGGTTTTCGCACAAAATCGTCGCAACCTGCGGCGATAATTTCGTCTTTTCTTTCCTCAAAAGTGCTAGCAGTCAGAGCAATAATTACAGTTTTCCACTGAGTTTGTTTCTCTTTATATCTAATTCGTTGGACAGCTTCAAAACCGTCCATTACTGGCATTCGCGTATCCAGCCAAATTAAATGAGGCTGCCAACTTTCCCAAAGTTCAACAGCTTGGTAGCCATTTTCCGCTTCTCGGACTTCAAAACCAATTGGTTGTAACATTTTAAGCAGCAGCAGCCGATTGTCTGGATTGTCGTCTACTGCTAAAATCCGATAAATTGGTTGATCTGCTTCTAGTCCGATCACCCGCTGCAATGTCGCCACTGTTATTTCAGACGAAATAGCGGCAAATACTCGGATATTAAATTTAAAACTGCTTCCCTCACCTACAACACTTTTGGCCCTAATATCCCCGCCCATTATCTGCACGTATTTTTTAGTAATTGTCAAACCCAATCCCGTACCATCAGCCGCTTTTCTCCCGGCTTGTGTTTGCACGAAAGCCTCAAATAAAGTATCAAATTCTGCTGTTGCAATGCCAATTCCCGTGTCTTCAACTTCAAACAAAATTAACAATGGTTCGAGCGACGTATAGTTAGGATAACTTCCCGATTCTACCGACTGCGGCTGGTTGCTTTCCACGCTCACGCGCAGCCAAATACTGCCCCCCTCGGGAGTGAATTTCATGGCATTTCCCAGCAGGTTAATTAAGCAGACGCGCAGCTTTTTTTCGTCAGTTTTTATATATTGGGGAACATTAGCCTCGACGGAAAATCTCAGTTGCATTTTTTTTGTTTCAGCTTTGATTTGAAACATTTCTTCGAGAGTGTCGAGGAGTAGATAAAGGTCAAAGCTGCGTTCATCTAAGGCAATTATCCCTGCTTCTATTTTCGACAAGTCTAAAACATCGTTAATTAGTTCCAGCAAATGTTGACCGCTGCGGTTAATAATTCGGAGATTTTCGAGATTTTCGTGGCTGAGCAAAGAGTCGCGGCTCATGACTTGGGTAAAACCCAGGATGGCGTTCAGGGGAGTCCGCAATTCGTGGCTCATGTTGGCAACGAATTGACTTTTTGCGAGGGATGCAGCGGCCGCTGCTTCTTCGGCTTTTTTGCGTTCTATTATTTCTTCTTGCAGTTCTTTATTGCGATCGATTAATTGTTTTTTCAGTCTTTGGATAGTCAGTTGGTGTTCGATTCGCGCTAAAACTTCTGCTACATGAAACGGTTTTGTGACATAATCTACCGCTCCCACTTGAAATGCGGTTAATTTGTCCAATACCTCATCTAAAGCGCTGATAAAAATAACGGGAATTTCTGATGTCTTCGGATCTGCCTGGAGCTGCGTGCAGACTTCGTAGCCGTCCATTTCCGGCATTTTGATGTCCAGCAAAATCAAATCTGGAGAACCAGATCGCGCGGCTCTGATTGCCATTTTGCCGCTAATTACGCCGCGGACTTTGTAGCCCCGATCGCACAGCGTTGCTGATAAAACTTGCAAATTTTCGGGAGTATCGTCAACAATTAATATGTTGCCTTTATTTTCTTCTCTGTGATTGTTGGTCATCGCTGGTTATTTTTTGTTAATTTAAGAAGTGTTGAAATGCTGAAAACTGGTTAAAAAGTCATTATAGCACTCCATCCTCAATCAACTCATTTTATATTTACACAACTTATCCTAGTTAAGATTTGAGATGGGAGATTAAAGGGGCTCATCTCATTTTGGCAGCTAAGCTAGAAATTGGAGTTTTGAGGCCCGAAGCTGCGGGGCAGGAGGCAGGAGGAAAGAGGCAGAAGGAAGGAGCCAGAAGAAGTATTTTTACAAATATGAGATGCTCCCTAGACGATCGCCCTACATCATCAATAATCCTGAACCTGCCCCTATTATCCCTTCTTCTTTCATCCTTCAACAATTTCTAAACTCCTCAATCAAATCGATAATCCGATCGCACCGGAAGTTATTCGCCAAATCAGCGATCGCGCTGCCGAAACTAGCATTAATAGGAGGGATCGACAACAACAGCCGAAAAATCTCCTCGTTATCAACCGCATCGGCCGCAGAATACAATTGATCAACCCATTCAGCAGGCATCGCTTCCAAAAATGAAGTATTGAGCGTAAAAGGCAAATCAGCCGTTTCAGTTGCCGTGGAAACCTCGGCGGACACCGCAGCATCATAACTTAGCGAAGCTTCTCGATCGTAAACATAGCGGACTCCCAGATACTTAGCCATCTTTTCCAGAATCACTTGCTCCCGAAAAGGCTTCGCTACAAAATCATCGCAACCAGCAGACAAAATCACCGATCGCTCTTCATCAAAAGCACTTGCAGTCAGAGCAATAATCACCGTTACTTGACCTTTCAAATGCGCTTTAATCTGTTTAGTAGCTTCGTAACCGTCCATCACCGGCATCCGCATATCCATCCAAATCAAATGAGGTTCCCAACTCGACCACATTTCCACAGCTTGAACGCCATTTTCAGCTTCCTGCACCGCAAAGCCTAGCGATGTCAGCATTCTGACCAACAGCAAGCGGCTTTCCAGGCGATCGTCAACAACTAAAATCCGGTATTCTGGCTGTCCTGGTTCGAGACCGACCACTCGGCTAGCTGTTTGAGCCACCTGAATTTCCATTTCATTAGGGAGCGAAACTTTAACATCAAATCTAAAAATGCTGCCGCGACCGGGGGTGCTTGTTACCGTCATCTTCCCTCCCATTAACTTAACGAACTGCTTGCTGATTGGCAAGCCCAAACCTGTTCCTTCTTGAGCTTTTTTTCCGCTTTCAGTTTGCGCGAAAGGTTTAAATAAATTGTCCATTTCTGCCGCAGAAATTCCTGAACCAGTGTCTTCCACTTCAAATAGCAAACAGCAACAGTCAATTGGCGGCATCTCTCCATGAGTTTTAGTTTTCAACAACTCATGTTTGATTCTCAAATTAACACCACCTTCGGTCGTAAACTTAATAGCATTTCCCACTACATTGATCAATACTTGTCGCAACTTGCTTTCGTCACTTTCTATATATTGAGGTAGGTCGGCTGGGCAATCAAAAATTAACTGCAACCCTTTTTTTTCGGCTTGCAGCTTCAGCATATTTTCAGTATTTTTTAGCAGTTTGTGCAAGTCGAAGGTGCTGTTATTAAGTGTCACCAGCCCGACTTCAATTTTTGACATTTGCAAAATATTGTTGATCAGAACGAGCAAATGTTCCCCGCTCTGGGTAATAATTCCTAAGTATTGCTGTTGGTCGGCACCGAGGTCTGGGTCGCGGGCTAGCAGTTGGCTGAAACCGAGAATTGCGTTGAGGGGAGTTCGCAATTCGTGGCTCATATTCGAGAGAAATTCGCTTTTTGCCCTGTTCGCTCTGTCGGCTTCTTCTTTGGCTTTTTGCAGGACTATTTCAGCTTGTTTGCGTTCGGTAATATCGCTAGCAGTGCCTGTTGTGCCGATGATATTTCCTTCAGCGTCCATGCGCGCGATCGCCTTGGTAGTTACATCAATCTTTCTGCCGTCTTTTCCTAATACTATATTTTCGTACTGAAACACAGTTTTTCCTGTCAGTAAGCGCTGCTGAAGTTCCCATTTCCAGTCTATCTCTCCTGGAGCTAAAAAATCGCTAAAAGAACAGCCAAGCATTTCTTCAGGCTCGTAACCGTATATTTGTTTAACTGCTTGGTTCACAAAAGTAATGTGGCCTTGATCATTGCAAGACCAAATAATATCTTGGGAAGTTTCAACTAAATGACGGTATTTTTCTTCGCTCTCTGCTAGGGCTAGTTCTGCCAGCTTGCGTGGGGTAATGTCCATCAAAGTTGTGAATAGTTTTGTCACTTGCCCTTGTTGGTTGACAACTACTTCTCCTCTGGCTTCGATGTAGCGGATGAAGCCGCCTTCACTTATTTGTGACGGGGAATTATCGGCAGCAATTTTCGGTTCCGGCCGCAGAATTCGATATTCCAAAGTGTAAGATTGCCCGCTAGCAATAGCAGCGTCGATCGTTGTTTGCCACTTTTGTCTATCGTCGGGATGCACGTATTGCGAAAACTCAGTTAGTGTTGGCGCAGGCTGAGTTGGCTCAATCCCAAAAATCCGAGATAACTCTTGCGACCAAGTAGTTGTGTTGGTCGATAAATCGCATTCCCAATTACCGACACGGGCGATTCTTTGCGCTGCTGCTAAAGAAGCCGCTACTGATCGGAGTTTTTCTTCGGCTAATTTGCGATCGCTAATATCTTGAATCACAGAAATCACGCAGGTTTCGCCATGAATGTCAATGATTTCTGCTGACAGTAGCCCGGTTCTGAGTTCCCCTATTTTAGTGCGAAAATCAAATTCGTAGTTGAGAATAATTTGTTTTTCATCTAACATTTTACACAACTCAGCGCGGGCTTGTATATTTTCCCAAAGATTCAAATCAATCGCCGTGCGATCGAGAATTTCTGCGGCAGAATAACCGATTGTCTGGCAAAAAGCCTCATTAATTTCTAAATAACGACCGTCATTAAATCTGGTAATAGTAATCGGGTTGGGAGACGAACGAAAAGCTTTAGCAAACTTTTCCTCAGACAAGCGTAGTTGTGCAGTCCGCTCCTCGACTAAAGTTTCCAATTCTTGATTTAGCTTTTGGAGTTGAGCATTTTGTTCCGCTAATTGCTTCTCCATAAAATAGCTATTGATGGCTTCTTTTACCGTCAACTTCAAGTCTTCTGACTGCCAAGGCTTCGATATATATCGGTACAATTTAGCATATTTAATCGTATTCGCCACTGCTTCGAGGTCTGCTTGCCCCGTCAGCATAATTTTGATAGTTTTTGGGGAAATTCTGTGAATTTGCTTCAGCAATTCGTCCCCTTTGATATTCGGCATCAGATAATCGCAAATTACTGCTACGATTTCGCAGCCATCAGCCAGTAATTCCTCGATTAACTCTAAAGCATCTTCGCCGCCTTCAGCGGTTTCTAATAAATGTTCTTCCCCCAGGGTTTTTTTTAACTCAATTTTCAAACTTTCAAGAATTATCGGTTCGTCATCCACGCAAATAATCACAGGTTTATGGTTCATATTTTTTTTAACCCAGATTTTATTGTTTCTACTAATTCTTGGCGTTCCCACGGCTTGTACAAACAACGGTGCAAGTTTGCTTGCTCTTTCACCCGTGCTATTGCTACTTCGTTTGCTTGCCCGCTCAGCATGACCTTCACAATTTTAGGATATTTTTGGTGAACCATAATCAAAAAATCATCTCCTTTAATCCCTGGCATTAACCAGTCAGATACTATGACCAAAATATCACTTTCATCTTCTTTCTGAATTTCCTCCAGAATTTCCATAGCTTCATCTGCGTTTTCTGCTACTTCATAGAGGTAAGCATCCCCAAATTCTTTTTTAAGCTGAATTTTTAAACTATTTAAGACCACAACTTCATCGTCAACGCACAAAATTACTGGTTTCAGCATAAAATTTTACTTCTATTAAATTTTAAGAATGGGTGCATTTACCTATTTTTTTTATGGCTATCAAGGAATTTCGATGGGCAAGGAGATAGTAAATTTTGTTTGACCAGGCACGCTTTCTACTTGCATCTCACCTTGGTGTTTGTCCAGAATTTTTTGAACTATATCTAATCCCAAACCGCTGCCTTCCCCTGGAGGTTTAGTTGTGAAAAAGGGATCAAAAATTCTCGGCATAATCTCTGGAGGAATGCCGGGGCCACTGTCGGTAATACTGACTGATATTGCGTTCGCTTGGCATTTGACATCAATTTGTAACACTCCTTTGTTGCCCATCGCTTGTAAAGCATTGTGAACCAAATTTGTCCAAACTTGATTGAGTTCATCAGGATAGCATAGCACCGGGGGCAAATTAGTACCATAGTTTCTGACGACTTCCACACCGTGTTTGATTTGGTAGTTGTAAAGCGTTAGAACAGTATCAATACCGTCGGTAATATTAGCGATTACTTTGGAACCCCACTGGTCGTAACGAGAGTAGCTTTTCAAAGCAAAAACGATTTTGGCTGCCCTATCTGTGGCAGTAGCAATATTTCTAGTGCTTTTTTGTACTGTAGCAAATTGGTATGCGGTTTCTACAATATTTCGGCTTTGGCTGTCTTTCAACAAAGGTAAAAAAGGTTCTACATTATTGCCGATGCCGATATCTAATAAAGTACAGGCAAGACTGGCAGCGTCGTCAATGTTTTCTGATTCTAATTGCCCTTGCAAAAGTTTTTTTAACTGACGTTTTTCTTTACTAGATAAGGTATCTGTTTCTTGGCTGGACTGGTGTAGCAAAGCAAAGAAATCCTGCCGCCGCTCCGGGGATAGTTGTTGAAAAAATATCGGCAACTGCTGCAATTGTTCGGTCCAGAAGTCGGCGATGTTCTGCACAGAAGAGCGAATCGCCCCTAAAGGAGAATTGATTTCATGAGCAACTCCGGCAATTAACTGTCCGAGGGCTGCCATTTTTTCTGATTGAATGAGTTCTTTTTGAGTCCGCTTCAGTTCTTCTAAGGTATGAGATAATTCTGCATTTTTTTTGCACAGCGCTGACTCGGCTATTTTGCGGGAGTTGATGTTGCGGGCAACCCAAATGACTCCATCTTTTGAGAACAGGGAAATGCAGGCGGAAAACCAAATTTCGCGACCACAAACTGTTAAGCTGTAGTCAAAATTGAGTGTTTGTTGTGTTTCTAACACTTGCTGAACTAACACCCACCAATCATCCGGGTTGTCGTCGTCAAAAAAATGTTCTATGGTCAAGCTGACTATATCACAATCAGGCTCAGAAGCCGCTGCCACATTCGTTGGCAAAACTTCTATGTTCCGCTGACTGTCTAGCACGAGAACGATGTCGGTCATCGCTTCAAAAACGGCGCGGACTTTCTTTTCAGAAAAGTGCAATTTTTCTTCGAGCAATTTGCGATCGCTAATTTGTTGCTGCAATTCTTCGTTACTGGCTGCTAGTTGAACCGTGCGGTCTAGAACTCGCTGTTCGAGTTCGGTGTTGAGGCGGCGAACTTCATCTTCAGCGGTGGTGCGGTCTTGTATTTCCTTTTTTAACTGACTGTTGGCATTAATTAATTCTAAAGTTCGCTGTTTAATTTGTTCTTCCAAGTTATCATTTAAAATCAGCAATCTTTCCTCTACTTCTCTTCTCCGCAACGCTTCTTTTTGCAATTGTTCGTTCATTTTGTTCAACTCCTGAATTTTGTCGGCAAGTGTTTCCTGCAAAAGCTCGACATTTGCGTGCATTTCTACCGGATCTAAGACCTGCTGCAGGCTACTTTCAGTCACAATTCCGGCTAAATATCCTTCCTCGTCCACCACCACCAAGCGCCGGATGCCGTGCTGCTGCATTAACTGGTGAGCCTGCCACAAGGTGGCTTTTACCTGCAACGGTATCAGCGGAAAACTCATCGCGGCGGTGACGGGAGTATCTGCGAAATCTAGTCCAGAAGCTTGGAATTTAACAATGTCGCGTTCTGTAATTATGCCCACAGGTTTCTGATTTTGGTTGTCGCTGTCCGTGCAAATGACTATGCAGCTTTTCCGGTGGGTTCTCATCTGTTTTGCGACTTCTAAAACTGAGGCGCTGCTTGAGGTAACTATTAATTGTGTAGTCATAATTTCTTGGACGCGCCACATTTTCAGCACATCTGCCGGTTTGAGGATTTGACGGATGCTTTCGCAGGTGATAGCGCCTAGCAAGTTGCCACCTTCGTCTAGGAGGGGTAAATGACGGATTCTTTTCGATCGCAATATGCTCAATACCTTCAAGATATTCCCCGCTTGATCGAGGTTCAGGGCGATCGGGTTTTCAGTCATCACCTCAGAAATTGCCACCCCTGCTAGCGAAATACCGCTAGCAGTTATTTTCACAACATCGCCTTCTGTAAAAATTCCGAGCAATTGCTGCTCAAACGCGATTAAAATGCAACTGGCACTCGCCTCAGTCATGGCAGCAATTGCGACTTTCAAGGGTGTGTCTGGAGGCAGCACAGGTAGTTTGGGGTCGATCGCCTGTTCTAGCAAGCTTTGGGTATCAGAAACTGTTGTTGACATGGGCCAATCAAGGGGGATAGATGCAGGCGGAACCGGGACTTAATACCATTTTAGATTTCCGATTTTACAGTCGCGACACGCTAACCGCAATCGAGATTTGACATCGGTCTAGAGTTGCATTTTTATTTAGTCGCGCATTGGTATGATTTTTAGTGCGATCGCCCTTGATGGCGATCGAAATTGACACAATACACGTCCTTTGACCGATAACTGATGTTACTTCTATTTTACCCGAATGTTTTTCCACACTTTTTTTAACAATCTCCCGTCCCAATCCGCTGCCTTCGTCGGCGGGTTTTCTGGTAAAGAACGGATCGAATATTCGGGGCCAAATTTCCGGGTAATTCAGTTGCCACTGACGAGCAGGCTCTGATTTTCTGCTCTCACCTCTACTTTTAAAACTCGGCAATTCTCTATCGCTTGTAAAGCATTGTGCATCAGATTTATCGAAACTTGTTTGAGTTCGTCTGCCTCAGACAACAATTTAGGCAGTGGAGCTTGATAATTTCTGACAATTTCTACTCTGTGTTTTAGTTTTTTTAATCAAAACTTAATATAGTTTTAAGGCTGTCAGTAATATTGGCAATTACTTTTCTTCCCTACAGTTAGAGCGAAAATATTTATTTTTCATCAAAAATAACTTTTGCGGCTCTATGTGTAGCAGATGCTCTTTTTGGCAAGCTGTGAATAAATGGCAGAGACTATCTGCCTGACCGAAAGCATCCAGGATACAAGCCCCCGGATTCATTCCGAAAGCAGACTCAGGACCGGTGAAATAAAAAACCT